>CANNPG010000072.1:0-6126 GCA_947507375.1 uncultured Collinsella sp.
GACCCGAGCGGCTTGTCGTAATCCCAATACATCCAATCGGGACTTTGATTATGCTCCTATTCGCAGCCAAAAATCGACCGTTTACCGAAATTGTTTGCAGAATTCGTAAAATAACTGCACGAAATCGGTTTCGATATATTGACGAGCCAAAATAGCTTTCTAATACAGGCCCGCCTCGCGAATGGCCTCGACAGCCAAAGCGATCTGGTCGGGCGGCAAGACCAGCGCCATGCGCACGTGCCCCTCGCCCGAAGGACCAAAGCTCGCGCCCGGCGTCACCACAACGCCGGCCTTCTCCATAAGCTCCTCGCAAAACGCCATGGAATCGGTGCGGCCACCGGGAAGCTTGGCCCACACAAACATAGAGCCATGCGCGTTGGGGCGCTCCCAGCCCAGGCCCTCAAGACCGTCGCACAGGGCGTCGCGGCGCTCCTGGTACTTCAGACGCTGCGCCTCGACCTCATCGCGCGGGCCATTAAGGCACGCGATGGCGGCCTTCTGGATCGGGAAGAACATACCAAAGTCAATCTGGCTGCGCAGCTTGGCAAAGGCAGAGACCACGTCCTCTCGGCCGACCAAAAAGCCGATGCGGGCACCGGTGACGTTAAACGACTTGGAGAGCGAGAAAAACTCAACGCCCACCTCGAGCGCACCGGGATACTGCAAAAAGCTTCCGCCCGGCTCGCCGTCAAACACGATGTCGGAGTATGCGTTGTCGTGAACGATCAGCAGGTCGTGCTCGCGGGCAAAAGCGATGATCTCCTCGTAGATCTCGGGCGTGCCCACCGAGCCCACCGGGTTGGCGGGCAGCGACACGATCATATACTTGGCACGATCGGCCACCTCGGGATCGATACCCGCCACATAGGGCAGGTAATTGTGCTCGGCAACCAGCGGATAGTACTCGAGCTTGGCATCGGCGATCTTGGCACCCGCCTCAAAGACCGGGTAGCACGGATCGGGAACCAAAATAGTGTCGCCCGGATCGAGCAGGGCCAGGCCCAAATGGCCCACGCCCTCCTGCGTGCCGTTGCACGACTGCACCATGGACGGCGTAATGCCCGAAACGCCAAAGCGACGCTCATAGTAATCGCACACGGCCTGCTTGAGTTCGGGCAGGTCACGCAGGGCATACTTCCACATCTCGGGATCTTGGGCTGCTTGCGTGAGCGCCTCGACCACATGGTCGTACGGCTTAAAGTCGGGCGTGCCCACGCTCATGTTGTAAATGGTCTTGCCCTGAGCCTTCAGCGCGAGAAGCTTGTTGTTGAGCGAGGCGAAGACCTCCGCGCCAAAGCGGTCGAGACGCTGCGATGCCTGCATGGTGCCACCTTTCGATATGAAAAACGCGGCGCTCCGACAAGAGCGCCGCGCGATACGGGCCATCAGATTGCAAAAGTGTAACGCTTGCAACCCCCGTATTGGTTCAATTTAGCCAACCTTAGTCAACTGGATTGAGCGCGTCGATCTGCGCAAGCCACAGACGCGAGCTGGCGTCACTCGGCATACGCCAATCGCCGCGCGGACTGAGCGTCACCGAGCCCACCTTGGGACCATCGGGCAGGCAGCTGCGCTTAAACTGCTGGGCAAAGAAGCGACGGTAGAACGTACGTAGCCACGTGTGGACGGTCTTGGCGTCGTAGACGCCCTCGAAGCTCTTGAGCGCCATGCGGTAGATCTTGCCCGGCTCAAAGCCAAAACGCAGCAGGTAGTAGAGGAAGTAGTCGTGCAGCTCGTACGGGCCCACCAAATCCTCGGTCTTCTGCGCAATCTCGCCGTCGCCCGTGGGCGGCAGAAGCTCGGGAGATACCGGCGTATCGAGGATGTCGAGCAAGACCTCGGCAATACGCCCGCCAAAGACATCGGCGGCATAGCGCACCAGATGACGCACGAGCGTCTTGGGCACGCTCGCGTTGACGGCGTACATGCTCATGTGGTCGCCGTTATAGGTAGCCCAACCGAGCGCCAGCTCCGACAGGTCGCCCGTGCCGATGACAAAACCGCCGGCCTGGTTTGCCAAGTCCATCAGAATCTGCGTACGCTCGCGCGCCTGGCTGTTCTCGTAGGTCACGTCTTGGACGGCCGGATCGTGCTCAATGTCCTTGAAGTGCTGCTCCACAGCCGCGTGGATCGAAACCTCGCGGAAGCTCACGCCCAGGTCGCGGGCAAGCGACTCAGCATTCGACTTGGTGCGATGCGTCGTGCCAAAACCTGGCATGGAGACCGCCGTGATACCCGTGCGCGGCAGCCCCAGCGCATCGAAGGCACGCACGGTCACAAGCAGTGCCAGCGTGGAGTCCAGGCCGCCCGAAAGACCGATGACTGCAGCCTTGGTACCCGTATGGGCAAGGCGAGTCTTGAGGCCGGCGGTCTGCAGGTCGAGGATGGTCTCGCAGCGCTCGGCCAGGTCACCATGGTCGGCCGGCACAAAAGGCGCACGCGGGAAAACGCGGTCGATATCGCAGGCATCGCGCAGGACAGGCTCTTCGGCCAGCACGTCCTCAAAAGAGAACTCAACGGTCGTGGCCTCCGGCACATCGTCCGCGCGGGTCCACGTCGTCGAACGACGGCGCTCGGCAACCAGGCGGTCAAGGTCAACGTCGGCGATGGCCATATCGCAAGTAAGCAGTTTGGTCGCGGCGAGCTTGGAGCCGTTTTCATAGACGAGGTTCTCGCCCGCAAAGACCATGTCGGTCGTGGATTCGCCCTCGCTCGCATCCGCGTAGGCATAGGCGCAGTACAGGCGCGCGCTTTGGTTAGAGATAAGGCTGCGGCGATAGTCTGCCTTACCGATAATCTCGTCCGAGGCCGACGGGTTGAGAATTACCGTCGCACCGGCAAGCGCTATCTCGGTCGAAGGGGGTGCCGGCACCCACAGATCCTCACAGACCTCAACGCCCAGCACCAGGTCCTCGGCGCCCTCATCACAGCAACGGTAGACAAGCCCCGAACCCAGCGGGACCGGACCCTGACCGGCAAATTCAACCCACACGGGATCCGCAGGCGCCGGAGCAAACCAACGGCGCTCATAGAACTCGCCATAGTTGGGCAAATACTTCTTGGCCGTGAGGCCCAAAAGCTCGCCCGCGCAGCACACGGCGGCGCAGTTGTAGATATTCTCGGCAACTGCAACGGGAAGACCGATGGTAAAGACAGTCGGCAGCTCGCGGGTTTCATCGAGAATATGTGCCAGTGCGGTCTCGCAGGCATGCAGTAATGTACGGTTATGGAACAGATCGGCCGCGGTATAGCCAGTCAGATTAAGCTCGGGCAACACCAACGCACGAACGCCACACTCGGCAGCTTCGCGAACAGCCGCCAGCGCAACCTCGGCATTGCCCTCGACATCAGCAACGCGAATCCGCGGCGACGCCGCCGCCACACGCAAAAAGCCATCAGACTGAGAAAGGTGAAGATTCATAAGAATGCTCCCGTGCGTAGACGCCATTCACAACAATTAGCAAGCCCTATTGTAGTTCAACCGCCGGGTGCAACCGCATCCCACCAACTTGGTGAGCTATTGATGAGTTGATGGTATCTGTTAAATGTCACGTACGATTCACATCTGGTGGGTACCCTGATGGCTGAATGAAACGAAGCAGATTTACACCGGGAGGGCCCCGTATGACAACCAAGTACACCGACGCGCCGCGCACGCGCGTCATGACACCGGCCGCACTCAACAACGGCGTTCACGAAAACCATTCCATCGGACAGACCATGGCCATCGCGCCCAAAAAGGGCCTTTTCGACGACATTTCCATTCCCCAGATCATCGCCGGCGCCGCAGCCGCCGCCACGAGCGTCGCACTTGCCTCCAAGATCGGTATCGCTGGCTCAGTAATTGGTGCCGCCGTGAGCTCGGTCATCACCGTTGTGTCCTCGCAGGTCTACCGCCACTTTATCTCTGCCAGCGCCGAAGCCCTCAAAGGTACGCACGCCGCCGTCGACTACCCCGCCGGCGCCTATGAGCCCGTTGAGTTTGATGCCGAGGAGCACCTGGGTGGCGCTGCGACTACGCAGGAGATGCGCCAAATTGCGGGGCGCGCGACCACGGCGCGCGTCGCCCCCAACAGCCTGCGCGCCAAGGCGGCGGCAGAGCGCAGCCAGACGCAAAAGAAGGTCATCGTCTTCTCGATCGCCATCGCCATCGTCGCGGTCATCGCCTGCGCTGGCGCCATCCTTATCACTACGGCCGGTGAGGGCCTGGGCGAGCGTCCCGAGCCAATCCTTTCGTCGCACACGACCGAGCACGACGCGGATAGCTCCGGTCAATCGCAAAGCCAGCAGGACGACTCGCAGGGCACCTCCGCATCTACCGATTCGTCCCCGAACACCCCCGATCAATCGCAGGGCGTCGATTCCTCTGCGAACAACAGCGGCACGCAATCCGGCACGACCGACTCAAGCCAAACGACTGACGGCTCTCAGCCGAGCACGGGCGACCAGACGAACGGCAATACATCGAGTACGGGATCTACCGACAACAGCAACACCAGCAGCTCGAGCGGAACCGCGTCCGGCACGGCATCTGACAGCTCGAGCCAGGGCACGGCGTCGGGCAACTAAGCACGTTTGCCTCTCATAGATAACCGACCTGTATAACGGGCGCGAACCGGCAACGGTCGCGCCCGTTTGCCTTGGGCGCCGAGGTGGCACGCCCCGTGCGATGGTAAGATGCTTTGGTGTGTAAAGAGGAGATTTGCCATGAGCAAGACAATAGTTACGCCCACGCTATCGTTGGGCAACCACATCTATCTGTATCGCCTGCTGCGCGACGCGATTGGGTGCGGCAAGCAAACGTTTATGACGCAGGTCGAAGAGGCGCTCGCCGCTGGTGACATGGCCGCTTATGACCTGGGCTTTGAGTCCACGCGCGAGCTGCTCGAGGAGCTCGACGACTGCATTAAGCTGACTGTCTTTAAGGGCGGTCGCCTGTATGCCACCGTCATCGCCAACGAGGTCTGGGATGCCGCCCTTGCCAAGGGCGAGGACAAGCCCAAGGCTGCCAAGGGTGCCAAGCAGTCCTACAAAAAGAAAAAACGCGGCGAGAAGGACCTCAAGGCCGTGCGCCCTAAGCACGTTAAGCGTCCCGAGTCAGAAACCATGGTTGAAGCCGCGCCGGAACCCAAGCCCGAGGCAGAGATCGAAGTCGCTATTGAGGTAACAGCAGAAGCCGAAACCGAAATCGCCGCCACGACCGATCCCAAAGTCATATCCGAGCAGGAAGCCACTGCGGAGCTCGACGAGGCTCCCAAGTCGACAACCGAAGAAGCCGCTAACCAACCCGAGACGCCTGCGTTCCAAAACGGCGACGTCTTTGGCGACGAGGCTGAGGACGATCAGCCCGACGAGCCCGACAATCAAGACACTACCGAGTCGGCGCCGGGGCCCGAGACGCCACAGCCCGCCATCTCGCTTACGGTCGTCTATGACCCCGAGAACGCCAACGCCGGCATCACCACCATGGCATCCACGCCCATCGAGGCAAAGTCGAGCGTCGAGAACGAGAACGCGACGCAGGTTGAGGTTGAAACCGCAGCTGTAATCGCGCCCGCCACCGAGGAGCCCGCAGATTCCACGACCAGGCCGGAAGCGACACCGGAGCCCGCACCCGTCATCGAGAACGTGCCCGCCGCTGCTTTCGACCAAATTCCCGCACCGGCACCCACAGCGGCCCCAACCCCCGCACCCGTAGCGCCCGCCATCCCCGAGGATTTCCCCATCGATTTCGCAACCGAGGTCTTCTGTCCCGGCCCATTGCTACACCAGTTGTCGACCTATCTCCCCTACGGCGCCGACACGCTCGGCATCGTCGGCGAGTACTACTGGATTGCCCGCGAGCGCGGTACCATCGAGGCCGCGCGAAACCGCGCAAGCTTCCCCCTGCGTTACACGCAGGCAGGCGAGCGCCACGAAGTCACCGTGCGCATCCGCCGCAACACCACCGGCGGCCTCGGAGCCGCCTGGGCCATCGACAAGGTCGAAGCCCCGGTCGAGTAAAAAACGGCCTCGGATAGCCAATTGACCATCCGAGGCCGTTTGAATTCAGGCCTTTTAGTTGTCATCGGTGCATATAGACACCAGAGAAGCAAGCTCATCCTCAAGTTGCGGAGCAAAGTATCT
>CANNPG010000073.1:0-6123 GCA_947507375.1 uncultured Collinsella sp.
TAACTATGAAATCGCCGGCAATACCGAGCTCAACGTCTACGACACCGTCGGGGCAAACGAGATTGCAGCCATTACCCTTAATAAGATCGGCGCCCCGCTCACCGACTATCAAAAGGCTCTGCTTGCAACCAGGTCAGATGTGCCCACCATCAATGTCGCCGGCTATCTCGGTGCCGACGGGCTGCGCTACGACTTGGAATCTGAAGACAGCCCATACACCTCGACGATCGACAAGCTGCAGCGCATGCAATACCTCGAGTTCGCCAGCAAAGTTCAGTAAGCCCACCCATTCGCTTGGGCCCATCGTATTGCAAGCACGTTCGGCCCAAATGCATCGCAAATGACTCCCGCTCGCAAACGAGGGTACAATGACGCTCGTGTCACATCGCGGGGCCCCGGCCCCAACATATACAAAGGAGTCATACATGGGTTGCGAGCACGCACAGGCCGCCGGCGGACAAACGTCGCCGTCGCAATTTGAGGAGAATACGCTGTCCGAGGTCAAACGCGTCATCGCCGTGCTTTCCGGCAAGGGCGGTGTCGGCAAGTCGTTTGTCACCGGTGCCATCGCCACCGAGCTTGCCCGTCACGGCCACAAGGTCGGCGTCCTCGATGCCGACATCACCGGTCCCTCTATCCCCAAGATGTTCGGTATGAGCGGACGCCACGTCCATGCCCTTGGCAACCTCATGCTGCCTGAAATCTCCGAGCACGGCGTCAAGGTCATGAGCTCCAACCTTCTGCTCCAAAACGAGACCGACCCCGTCCTTTGGCGCGGTCCGGTCATCGCAGGCGCCATCAGGCAGTTCTGGAGCGAGACCTCGTGGGGCCCCATCGACTACCTGCTGGTCGACATGCCTCCGGGAACAGGCGACGTCGCACTCACCGTCTTCCAGTCACTGCCCGTCGACGGCATCGTCATCGTCACGAGCCCGCAGGATCTGGTCTCGATGATCGTCGCCAAGGCGGTCAACATGGCCGAGAAGATGAACGTCCCCATTCTGGGCATCGTCGAGAACATGAGCTATATTGAGTGCCCCGACTGCGGCAAGAAGATCGAGGTCTTTGGCAAGAGCAAGCTCCCCGAGGTCGCAGAGCGCTATAACCTCGACATCTTGGGCACGCTTCCCATTAATCCGGCACTCGCCGAGGCCTGCGATAAGGGCGAGGTCGAGACCGCGCTGCCCGATGGCATGTTGCCCAAGGCAGTCTCTGCCGTCGAGGCTATTACCCCGCACGAGACCGACGAGGCCTAAGTGAACACGAGCGCCTTCTATGACGTCCTGGTAATCGGCGGCGGGGCTTCAGGCCTCGCCGCCGCGATTACGGCCGCACGCGCTGGCAAAAGCGTCTGCATCGTTGAGCGCGATGTCGCCTGCGGCCTTAAGCTCCTTGCGACCGGCAACGGCCGCTGCAACCTCTCCAACGAATCGATTGATCAACAGCGGTATAACCACCCCGCATTCGTTGAATCCGTTATGGGCCCCCGGCCCGAACAAGAGCTTATGGGTTTCTTCTCCTCGCTGGGCATCATGACAACCTCCGAGGAAGGCCGACTGTACCCGCGCTCCCTTCGCGCCGAATCGGTGCGCGACGCGCTTCTCAACGTTTGCGACCGCCTAGGTATCACCTTAATCTGCGGAGCCAACGTTGCCTCGGCGCACAAAGCTTCCGAAGGCTGGGCACTCCAAATAGACCGTCCAGCGCGGGCGCTCAAGGCAAAAAAGCACGACGACCGAAAATCGGAGCTCCGCTCGCTTCGGAAAGCGCTCGCCGATGTCCCTCGCAAGAACGAGGCCCTGCAGGCACATGCCGTAATTATCGCCACGGGTGGCAACCCCACTGGTATCGCCGATACGTTTCGCCTCCCCCTCACTTCGCTGCGCCCCATCCTCTGCCCCGTATCGGCAACGGTCGTCGGCGATCGGGCGGCACTCAAGACGTTGGACGGCCTGCGCGTCCGCGCCCGCTTGACGCTCGCCCGCAATCATAATGAGCTCTGGCACGAAGACGGTGAAGTCCTGTTTCGAACCTTCGGGATCTCGGGCGTCGTTGCCTTCAACCTCTCCCGTCGTATCCAGCGCGGCGATACGATCCTGCTCGACGTTTTCCCCGACCTCTCCAAAGTCGAGCTGCTCGATATGCTCAACCGGCGCGTTGAGCTGCTCGGCGGCTTTTCGCCCCGCGATCCCCGTTGGCTCGACGGCATGCTCGCCCCGCAACTCTCCCGCGTCGTCTGCACGACGTTCGAGCAGTGCCATCCAGGCTCCAACGATGTCATCCACCTGGTCTCAATCCTCAAACACTTTAAGTTGCTCGTCGAGGGAACAGCCGAGGAGCGCTCGGCGCAGGTCACGCGTGGTGGCGTATCTGTCGAGAGCATCTCAATACCCAGTCTACGCGCGCGCAGCGCTGTCGACGCCCCGCTTTACGTCTGCGGCGAAGCGCTCGACATCGACGCCGATTGCGGAGGCTTTAACCTTGCGTGGGCCTGGCTCTCGGGCATTCGCGCCGCAAGCAGCCTGTAGCCGCGCAGTCTATAATCAAAAACGCATTCGGGCCGTCTGGGATACCGGACGGCCTCTTTCTTGCCTCTAAGGAGACCTCGATGATCGAAATCACCCAAGTCAACGCGTCGCTCGATGAAGCCGGCGATGAAAATGCCTGCCTCATTGTTGGCAAGCGAGTCGCCAAGCGCGTCCTACGTTGCAAGGACTCCGAGATCAAGTCCATCGAGCTCCACCGCAAGTCAATCGACGCTCGCAAAAAACGAGACGTCCATTTTATCCTGAGTTTTCGTGTTGAGCTGACTAGTCCCCACCTCGAGCGAGAAGCGGTCGACAGCGTCGCCGAGCGTGACCGCTCGCGCGTACGCGCGATAGAGGACGATGGGCCCTCATTCCCCTCCCCCGTCTCCGACGCACCTCAAGAACGCCCTGTCGTTGTCGGCGCCGGATGCGCTGGCCTTTTCGCTGCACTCACCCTTGCCGAAGCGGGTCTTAAGCCCTTGCTCATCGAGCGCGGCGACCCAGCATTTCGCCGCTCGCATGCGATCGATCTCTTTCTAAAGGAGCGCATCCTCGACCCCGAGAGCAATATCCAGTTTGGCCTGGGCGGCGCGGGGACCTTCTCGGACGGCAAGCTCAATACGGGAACCAAAAATCCCGCCCATCGCCTTATCCTCGAAACCTTCGTCGAGGCGGGCGCGCCCCGCGATATTCTGTGGGATGCCAAGCCGCACATTGGCTCCGACATCCTTCCCACGGTTGTCACCGCTATATCCCAGCGCATCGAGCAGCTCGGAGGTGTCGTCCGTTATCGAACAAAGCTCGTCGACATTCGCATCGACGCGTCTGGCGCCATCACCGGTATCGATGTCCAATCGTCCGAAGACGCCGCTTGCGAGCCAATCGAGACAAAGCACCTCATCCTCGCCTGCGGGCATTCTGCTCGCGATATTTTTGAGCTCCTTAAGGACCACAACGTGGCCCTCGCACAAAAGACCTTTGCCATGGGCGTTCGCATCGAGCATCCGCAGCGCGACATCGACCGAGCCCAATATGGAGCCTTGGCGGGACATCCTGCCCTCGGAGCAGCCCCCTACAAGCTCGTCGCCCATCTTCCCAACGGCCGCAGCGTGTTCTCGTTTTGCATGTGCCCCGGCGGGCAGGTTGTCGCCGCCTCTTCAGAACCGTGCCATCTGTGCGTCAACGGGGCCAGCCTCAATGCCCGCGACGGACGCAACGCAAATGCCGCCCTGCTCGTTAACGTCACGCCTGAGGACCTTCCCAACGATGACCCGCTCGCCGGCATCGAGCTCCAGCGCGCCTGCGAGGCGGCCGCCTATCGCCTGGGCGGTTCCAACTGGAACGCACCGGCACAACTCGTCGGAGATTTCCTCGCAGGACGCGCCAGCAAGGCACCCGGAAAGGTAAAGCCCACCTATCCGCTCGGTGTGACCTGGACGGCAATTGACGAAGCCCTGCCGCAGCATATCGTCGAGTCGCTCCGCCTGGGACTTCCCCTACTCGGAAAAAAGCTACGAGGCTACGACCGCCCCGATGCCGTTCTTACCGGCGTGGAGACTCGTTCGAGCTCACCTGCCACTGTCGCCCGAGACCGAACGTGCCATGCCGTGTCGACCCCGGGCCTCTACCCTTGTGGTGAGGGAGCTGGATATGCTGGCGGCATCATGAGCGCGGCCACCGACGGCATCCGTTGTGCCGAAGCCCTGATTGCAGACCTCTAACGCACGAATTCCAGTGCGCAAAAGACACAGGCCCCGAGCTCCACAGGGAACTCGGGGCCTGTTCGCTATTTCTTAAACCGTGCACCCTGGCGTTTTCTGCCCGATGCGAACGTGGAACCCTTGCGGGCCTGTGAACGTAAGCGCTCGATCGTCTCGTCCTCAGACGCGCCCTCGAGCATCGCCCGAATCTGAACGACGGCATCGCGCAGGCGCGCCGCCTCCTCAAAGTCCATGGCGGCAGAAGCGTTACGCATATCCTCTTCCATGGTTTCGACAATCCGCACAAGCTCGTCATGCGGCAGTTCTTCCAACTGCTCCGCAAGTGTCTGCTCGGGCGCCACCGTTTCCGGCACGCCGCCCTCGCCCGACTCATCGGGCGTATAGAATGCGCCATGACCAAGAGAGTCGCCCTTCGAGCGTCCCTTGGAGCCCACAGTTTTTTCGGCCTCGGCAATAAAACTTGAGATGTCGTTGATGGCCTTGCGCACTGTCTTGGGCACAATGCCATGTTCTTCGTTATATGCCATCTGAATCTCGCGACGGCGCTGCGTCTCCTCGATGGCCTCTTTCATCGAATCGGTCACAACGTCTGCATACATGATGACTTCACCATCGGCGTTACGGGCCGCACGGCCAATCGTCTGAATCAGCGAACGGCGGTTGCGCAAGAAGCCTTCCTTATCGGCATCGAGAATTGCCACCAGTGAGACCTCGGGGAGATCCAAGCCCTCGCGAAGCAGGTTGATGCCAACGAGAACATCGATCTTGCCCTCGCGCAGCGTTCGCAGGATCTCGACACGGTCCATTGTCGCCGTATCAGAGTGCATGTAATTGACCTTAATGCCCGCATCAAGCAGATGGTCGGTCAGGTCCTCGGCCATGCGCTTGGTCAACGTGGTCACCAGCACGCGCTCCTTGCGGGCAACGCGCTCGCGAATCTCGTCCTCAAGATCGTCAATCTGCCCACGAACCGGACGCACATCGATCTTGGGATCGAGCAGACCGGTCGGACGAATAATCTGCTCAACGTCGTTCTGGCTAACCCGCAGCTCATAGTCACCCGGTGTTGCCGAAACGTAGATGAACTGGGGAATCCTCGCCTCAAACTCATCGAAACGAAGCGGGCGGTTATCGAGCGCCGAGGGCAGGCGAAAACCGTGTTCCACCAGCGTCACCTTACGCGAGCGGTCACCTTCGTGCATACCGCGAATCTGCGGCACCGTCACATGGCTCTCATCGATGATGCAGAGCATATCCTTGGGAAAGTAATCGATTAGGGTAAACGGCGGCTCACCCGGCTTGCGACCGTCCAGATGACGCGAGTAGTTCTCGATGCCGTTGCAAAAGCCCATCGTCTCGAGCATCTCAAGATCATAATCGGTGCGCTGCTGCAGACGTTGCGCCTCGAGCAACTTGTCGGTCGCCTTGAGCTCCGCGACGCGCTTCTCGCACTCTTCGCTGATCGATTTCAGAGCCGCCTTGACCTTCGGCTTCTCGGTCACGTAGTGCGATGCCGGCCATACGGGGATGGCCTCGTACTCACGCAGCATTTCACCGGTGACCTCATCGATCTCGGCAATCAGCTCGACCTCGTCGCCAAAGAACTCAAACCGCAACGGATGCTCGGCATAAGGCGGATACACGTCGACAACATCGCCGCGCACGCGGAACGTGCCACGTGCCAGGTCATAGTCATTGCGATCATATTGAATGTCGATAAGTGCATGGATAAAGTCATCGCGCTCGAGCGGCACCTTATTGTCGACGTTTGGAGCCAGACCCGCATAGTCCTCAGGAGAGCCAATGCCATAGATACACGAGACCGATGCGACAACGATCACATCGCGTCGAGAGAGCAGTGACGCGGCGATGTT
>CANNPG010000074.1:0-6084 GCA_947507375.1 uncultured Collinsella sp.
AGTTCCGCACGAGCCGAAGAGCACTTAATGTGCTCTTCGTGCGAGTCAGGACTGTAGAGCAGCAAACATAACCAAGCCCCACCGGGCAACCGGACGAGCTAGTTTACTTCGCGGCGCCGGGGATGCTGTGGGAGGTTTTGGCGGTTTTGGCTCCGTTTACGATGGCAGTTTCCAGGGCCCTTACTGCGAGCATGCCCAGCAGGTCTAGGGGAACGGCGGCGCTTGCCTGGGCGCCCAGTTTGCCGCTGGCGAGGGTGTAGATGGTGTCGCCGTCGTTGGTGGTGTGCGTGGGACGGATGGCGTGTGCGTAGGCGTCTGCGGCCATCTGGGAGACCTTGGTGGCTTGTGCCTTAGTGAGTTCCACGTTGGTGATGATGCAGCTGATGGTGGTGTTGGTGCGGTCGAGCGGCATCTGCATGGATCCGGCGGCGGCAAAGGCTGCGAGTTCCATGTCGACGATCTGGTCGCTATCGGCTGCGGCGCGCATGCCGGCGACCCACTCGCCGGTGAAGGGGTCGACAACGTTGCCGCAGGCGTTGACCGAGACCACGGCGCCCACCTTGACGGGACCGAGTGCCACGGCGGCAGCTCCAAGACCGGCCTTCATGCAGGTGGCAGGCCCCATGAGCTTACCCACGGTGGCGCCCGTGCCGGCGCCTACGTTGCCCTGTTCGAGCTTGGTGGGGGTGTGGTCGAGTGCTTCGCGCACGGCGGCGATGCCGGCCTCAATGTCGGGGCGCACGGTGGGGTCGCCAAAGGCAAGGTCGAAGATGCAGCTGGAGCACACGATAGGCACCTGCGTGGGGCCGACGGGAAGGCCGATGCCGCGGCTCTCAAGCTCGCGAGCGACGCCGCTTGCAGCCTCGAGGCCAAAGGCCGATCCGCCCGAAAGGCAGACGGCGTGGACCTTGTCGACGGTGTTCTCAGGTCGCAGCAGGTCGGTTTCGCGCGAAGCGGGAGCACCGCCGCGAACGTCAACACCGCCGGTGGCGCCCTCGGGTGCCACGATTACGGTGCAACCGGTGCCGGCCTCCTCGTCCGTATAGTTGCCATAGCAAAAGCCATCGACATCGCAGACGTCAATGGCCTCGAGCAGTGTATCCATGTTTAACTCCTATCGGTTTTCCGCCGCGCCTTGTGCCCGGTCGGGATCCGTACGGTACGCCAAAATTGTAGGCGCCGGGGGATACCCAGCGCCAGATGCAATTACGAGAGTTTTTGAATCGCGCGCGCGACGCGGGCGATGGGTAGGCCCACCACGTTATAGAAGTCGCCCGAAATATCGTGCACGAGCATGCGTCCTCCTGTGCCCTGAATGCCGTAGGCGCCGGCCTTGTCCATGGGCTCACCCGAGGCGACGTAGTGCTCGATCTGCTCGTCGGTGAGCTCGTAGAACGTCACGTCGGTCGCATCGACAAAGGACAGGCTTTCGGCGGCATGCGGGGCGGCCGTATCGCCTGCCTTAACGATGCAGACGCCGGTTGCGACCTGGTGCGTGCGGCCCGAAAGCTCACGGAGCATAGTGCGCGCCTCGTCCTCGGTTGCCGGCTTGCCCAGAATCTTGCCGTCAAAGGTGACGATGGTGTCGGCCGCGACCGTCAGCTCATTGGGCTCGGCATACTCGGCAGCAACGGCAGCCGCCTTGGCGCGTGCCAAGCGCTCGACAAGCGTGAGCGGGGCCTCGCCATCAAAGGGCGTTTCGTCGATATCCGCGGGAATCACGCGAATGTTGTAGCCTGCCTCGCGCATCAGCTCTATGCGGCGCGGCGATTGCGAAGCCAAAATCATAGTTGGATGCCCTCGGCGACCTTCTCGACGGCCTTGTCGCCGGCGAGCGTGCGCAGCAGCTCCAATGCAAAGGGGAGGGACTGTGCCATGCCGCTGGCAGTGATGATGTTGCCGTCTTGCGTGACCTTCTCGCCGGTATAGGCGCCTTCGGGGAAGCTTTTCTCAAAGCCAGGGAAGCACGTGGCATGGCGCCCCTCGAGCAGGTCGAGCTCGCCCAGGATAAACGGGGCGGCGCAGATGGCGGCGACGTGCTTGGTTGCGGCGAACTCGCAGACCACGTCGCAGACGCGCTGATCTGCGCGCAGGTTGGTGGCACCGGGCAGGCCGCCGGGCAGCACGACGCAGTCGTACTCGTCAAAGTTGATCTCATCAAAGAGCGCATCGCAGGTCACGGGGATCTGCAGCGAGCTTACGACCTCGCGCGTGGGCATGATCGAGACGAGCGTGGCACGCACGCCGCCGCGACGCATGACATCGACCATGGTCAAGCATTCAATAGTTTCAAAGCCATCGGCGGCGAGAACGGCAACGCTGGGCATGAGGGTTCCTTTCATAGGCGGCATACAATTAGCCGTCTTATACCCCGAAGACCTCCGCTTGCCACGCTCGATTTCCCAATGATTTTCTGAGCAATGATTAAGCGGCTAGTTGCGCCTAAGGTGGACGACGGTCTCGCAGTGGAAGGTTTGTGGGAACAGGTCGACTGGCGTGATCTTTACGGGGGAGAAGGTGCCTTCTTCGACAAAGCGTTTGAGATCGCGCGCCAGGGTGGCCGGGTCGCAGCTCACGTAGGCGACATCGCGGGCACTCGTGCTGGCGATAAGGCCGATCGCCTCGGGGGCGAGGCCTGCGCGCGGCGGGTCGACCACCAAGATGTCGGCATCCTGGTCGGGGAACTCGCGCACCGCGTCTCCGCCAATGACGTCGACGTTATCAAGCTTGTTGATTTCCAGGTTACGGCGTAGATCGCGCACGGCGGGGCCGTAGGCCTCGACGGCAGCGACAAAGTCGCAGCGGCGGGCGAGCGGCAGGGTAAAGGTGCCGGCACCGCAGTACAGGTCCACGGCAAGCTCGTCTTCCTGCGGGTCGAGCGCTTCCATGACAAGATCGATCAAAATCTCGGCACCCTTGGTGTTGACCTGGAAAAAAGACGGGGCAGACAAGCGCATCTGATCCTCGGCGATATTCTCGGTCCATGAGCCCTCTCCGGCGAGCATTTCGACCTTGGAGACACGGCGGGCCTTCTTTTCGCCCTTGCTCATCACGCGTACGATGCTCGTAGGATGAGCGGCGTCCGCCAGCACGCGGGAGACCTGCGAGCGCGGAAAAGAGCCTGTGGGCGTCCAGAGTGCGACCTCGAGTGCCTTGGTGCGGCGCGATGCGCGAATGCCCACGCGTTCGAGCCCCAAGTCATGGCTGCCGCTTAGATAGTTGAGTGCGCCGACGACCGATTTGAGTGCCTTCGGGAAGCGCTTATCGAACAGCGGACACATATCGACGGTCACGATTTTGCTGGGGTCGACACCGTGCATGCCAAGGCGCACGCGACCGTTGACGACGGTCGGTTCGAGCTCGATTTTATTGCGGTAGCCCCAGTCGTCCTTGGTGTGGCAGATGGGCTGTACCAACTCATCTGCCAGCTCAGGAGCGAACTTGCCGATGCGCTCGAGCGTGGAGCGCAGGTTTTGCTCCTTGGCGGCGAGCTGTGCCGTGCGTGAGAGATTGCCCCACGAGCAGCCGCCGCAGATGCCCACGAAGGGGCAGGGAGGCTGAATGCGATTGGGGCTTGGCTCCAGAATCTCGGTGGTGCGGGCGCGCATGAATGACTTGCCGTCCTGTACGACCTCGGCCTCGACGGTGTCGCCTGCCACGGCACCCTGCACAAAGACGGCCTTGCCGTTGTCGGCGTGCGCCAGCCCGTCGGCGCCGTAGGTCATCGATTCTATAGTGAGCTTCATATTCCTGCCTGTCATTCGCGTTGTTGTTCGCACCATGGTAGCAGGGAAAAGCGCCCCGCATCCGAGGCTTTCCTCAAATGCGGGGCGCTTCTACAAACTGCTTCTACAAACGACTATTTCGTCTTGCCGGTAATGAGCGTCTTAAGACCCAGGCCGATCAGACCCAGGCCCATGCGCACGCGGCCGGGGCGATGGCGCTCGATGGCCTTGGTCTTGCCAGCGGGCTTATCGCGACGGGCGCTCGTCTCGGGTGCGGGCTTGGTGACCTGCGGATCGGGCTGAGGCGCAGGTGCAGGCTCGGGCTCAATGACGGTCGCCTGGACCTCTTGGACCTTGGGTGCTACTGGCTGCGGCTCGGCCTCGGAGGCAGGTTCCGCCTCAATGACGGGCTCGGGCGCGGCCTCGGCGTTGCGATAGGCGCGCTCCAGCAGGGCTTCCTGTGAGTTGAAGGGTTTCTCACCCTCTGCACGCTCCACGGGGACCCAGGTGCCGTCGCTCGTGAGGCTGCGGGCCTTCACGTTGTCGCGCAACTGCATGCCCATGTACTCGTGCACCAGGGCGCGGCAGGTGGGGTCGAGCACGGGGAAGGCAATCTCCACGCGGTGCTCGGTGTTGCGCGTCATCATGTCTGCCGAGCTCAGGTAAATCATGTCCGAGTCCACGCCGAAAGCATAGACGCGCGCGTGCTCCAAAAAGCGTCCGACGATGGAGCGGACATGCACGTTCTCGGTCTTGCCCGGAACACCGGGCTTGAGGCACGAGATGCCTCGGATGATCATGTCTACGCGCACGCCGGCACACGATGCCTCGGCGATCTTGTCGATAACCTCGCGGTCGGTCAGCGAGTTGAGCTTAAAGAACACGCGGGCGGGCTCGCCGGCAAGGGCGCGCTGGATCTCGCGGTCAAGCCCGCGCATGATGAGCGGTTTCAGTCCGACGGGCGCCACACCCAGGAAGCGGTAGTCGCCGCGCAGGTTGCCCAGCGACAGGTTGCGGAAGAACAGGTTGGCGTCCTCGCCGATGCCGGGATGGGCTGTCATGAGCATAAAGTCGCTGTAGAGTTTGGCCGTCTTCTCGTTAAAGTTGCCGGTGCCCAAAAGTGTGAGGCGCGTTAGCGCCATGCCCTCGCGATAGGTGAGCTGGCAGATCTTTGAGTGGCATTTAAAGCCCTCGGAACCATAGATGACGGTGCAGCCGGCCTCTTCCAGGCGCTCGGCCCACTCGATGTTGTTCTGCTCGTCAAAGCGTGCGCGGAGCTCCATGAGCACCGTGACCTCTTTGCCGTTCTCGGCAGCATCGATCAGCGACTCGCATAGGCGGCTCTGCTTGGCCACGCGGTAGAGCGTGATGCGCAACGAGATGCACTCGGGGTCGTAGGCTGCTTCGTGCACCAGGTCCAAGAACGGGTTCATGGCCTCGTAAGGGTAGAAGAGCAGCTTGTCGTGCTGCAGCACCTGCTCGCGGATGGAGCGGGTCATGTCGATGGTGGGATTGGGCTGCGGCTTAAACGGCGTAAAGAGCAGCTCGTTGCGCAGGTGCTCGGGAATCTTGCCCTCAATGCCAAAGACGTAGCCCAGGTTGAGCGGGATATCGCAGGTAAAGACCGAGCGACGCGAAAGCTCGAGCGCCTTGCGGATAGTCTTGAGCGTCGCCTTCTCGAGCGATCCCGAGACCGCGAGCACTACCGGCTGCAGGCGCAGGCGCTTCTTGAGAATGCGCTTCATGTGCTGGCGGTAGTCCTCTTCCTCCTCGACGCCCTCGCCGTCCGGATCGATGTCAGCGTTGCGGGTGACGCGGATCAGCGCACGATTCAGCGGCTTATAGGAGCCAAAGCAGCTGTCCAGGCAGGCGAGGATGACGTCCTCGAGCAAGATGTAGGAGTAGGTGCCGGTGGGCGAGGGGATCTCGACCACGCGGTTCATCGAGGCGGGAATCTCGATAAGGCCCAGCAGGCTCTCCTCGTCGGTGGCACCGTCCAGACCACAGGCCAGATAGAGCGCGCCATTGCGCAGGTTGGGGAAGGGGTGGCGAGGATCGATGACCAGCGGCGAGATGACCGGTGACACGTAGGCCTGGAAGTAGCGGGTTACAAAGGTGCGCTCCTCGGGCGTAAGCGAATCGATGCGGGCGCGGTGAACGCCCAAGGTGTCGAGCTTGCCCTCGATGCTCTTAAAGATGGACTCCCAACGGGTAAGGAGCCCGGGCATTTCGGCCATGACAGCATTGACCTGTTCGGAGGCGGTCATATTGCTCTTGTTGTCGACAGGTTGTTTTTTGAGCTCCGCCAGATCGGACAGGCCGCCCACGCGCACCATAAGGAACTCGTCGAGGTTGGACT
>CANNPG010000075.1:0-6059 GCA_947507375.1 uncultured Collinsella sp.
GTCAACTGGTATAAAATGTATATACCATAGTGCATTTTTGGTAGACAGATAGAAGTCTTAGGGCACGTAACGCATTAGGATTATAGTTTTCGATCGAGTACTCAACGATAAGGAACGTTTCATGATTTTAGACACCACGGCACCCGCAGAGGAGCTTCAAGACAAGCTATCGGCGCTCGAGCAGCTGCTTTTGGCATACGGGCGCGTGGCTATCGGGTTTTCCGGCGGCGTTGACAGCAGCTTTTTGGCCGCCGTATGCGCCCGCGTCATGCCTACCAATACTCTTCTCGTCCATCTCACCACGCCGCTCATCGGCACGCCCGAGCAGGCTTCGTTTGAGCAGTCCGTTGATGGGCAGGCCAATGAGGGGCCGCATTTTAAGCTCCCCGTGCTCAATCTTTCGGTGGATCAGCTGCAGCTCCCCCAAGTAGCCTGCAACGATGCTAATCGCTGCTACCACTGCAAGCACGCCGGCTTTACCGCCATCGTCAACCACGCCAAGTCGCTCGGCTTTCCCACCGTCATCGATGGCAGCAATGCAAGCGATCGCGGTGACTACCGCCCCGGCATGCGCGCGGCAGAAGAGCTCGGCGTACGCTCACCCCTTATGGAGGTCGGCTTTACCAAGGACGAAGAGCGCGAGCTGCTGCGCGCATGGGGCTATCCCGTTTGGAACCTACCGGCGGGAGCATGTCTTGCCACCCGCGTCCCCACGGGCGAGGAGCTTACGCGCGAGAAAGTCGATTTAATCCGCGCCTGCGAGGATTACCTGCACGATCTTGATCTGGCACAGGTACGCGCGCGCTTGGTCGGCGGCTGCATGCATATCGAGGCCGCACCCGCAGATGTCGCCAAGATTGCCACCCTCGGCGGTGCCGCCGTCGACGACAAGGGCAAGACCCTGCTGCCCGCCGCCATCGAGTCCGCGCTGCGCGAGCTGGGCTGCGACCATATCTCCCCCGAGGTCACCCCCTACATTCACGGCAACATGAACCTTTAGGTTACGCCGTTTTACAAACGGCGTAACTGCTCGGCGCTGCGCGGGCTCCGGACACGGCAATCTGACGTTCAACTTCACGGGCGCGACCAAAAGGTCAGCGCCCGCTTGTTTCACGTCACCTTACCGCACCCGGAGACCGCTCGCTCGCATATGCTCAACCTGCACTGCGTTAACTGACCCGCCAATAAGGGACAGGTTTATTTTGGCGGGTTTTATCTGGGGAAACGCCGAATGGCCCCACATTCACAACCGCCGCAGCTCCATATGAGGCAAATGAATCCGTAGCGTTTGTCCCAAATCTTGAGTATTTGTTCGGTGGAGCGGCCCCTGTCGGCTCCTGCTAGACTGGTAGATTCCCAACCGTCCATCCAGGAGCCGCAATGTCGCGCAAGTCCGCCTACAAGCAAGTACTTTCCATCGGCGCCGCCGTGGTGCTGGGGTTTGCGCTGTTCACAGGGTCGCTCGACGGAGCGCCCAAGTTGTTGTCGCCGCAAAGTGATGAACAGGCGGCAGCTCTGGCCGAAAAACAAAACGAAAGTCCCAGCCGCACCGACGACGAGGCGGACCTGGTCGATCGGCTCGAATCAGGAACGGCGAGCTCCCCGGACCCTCAAAACAGCCAGGACTCTGGCGATGGCTCCGATTCCGCCGCAACCGACACCGGCGACGGCGCTTCCGCGGACAGCGCCGCCACCCCCATCGACGAGGTCGAAAACCCCGACCTCAACCGCGCCCGCGGTGTTTATCTCAGCAGCATTCCCGACTACGCCGGCAACCCCTACGTTGCCCTGCGCGCCGACAGCACGCACCCGCTCGGCACACCATCATTCACGCTCGATGAATACGAGCGCGCTACAGAAGAGGGTTGCTTTAAGAAGTTCTCCAAGCTTGACAGCCTGGGCCGCACCCGCAAAGCGCTCGCCTGCGTGGGCCCCGAATCACTCGGTCAAGGCGAGCGCGGCGATATCTCGCGTATCCATCCCGCTGGATGGCGCCAGCAGCGCTACGACTTTATTCCGGGCCAGAGCCTCTACAACCGCTGCCATCTCATCGCCTGGTCGCTCTGCGGCGAAAACGCCAACCGCAAGAATCTCCTCACCGGCACGCGTTATCTCAACGAGACAGGCATGCTGCCGTTTGAGGAGCAGATTCTCGGCTACATCCGCGAGACGGGCAACCACGTGCTCTATCGCGTCACACCCATGTATAACGAAGAGGAACTTGTCTGCCGCGGCGTGCGCCTTGAGGCGCAATCGGTCGAGGACCACGGCAAGACCCTCTGCTTCCACGTGTACTGCTACAACCTGCAGCCGCACGTGCAGATCGACTACGCCACCGGCCGCAACCAGGCATCCGGAGACTAGTGCCGACCGCACCGCCCGTAACCCAAAAATGATTCGTTTTCCTCCGTCCCCATGGGATCAAAAAAGGCCGCCCTGGATTACCCAGGGCGGCCTTTTCGTCAGCGTCCACATTGCAGGCAAAACCACACGCTACTTGGCGCGGCCCTCCTCATAGCGCTCCACGAGCTTGGCCTGAACGTCATAAGGCACCTGCTCATAGCCAGCGGGCTTCATGGTAAAGTCACCCGTGCCGCGCGTGATAGAGCGCAGGCGCGTCGAGTAATCCGTCAGCTCGGCGAGAGGTGCCTGCGCGATGACCACGGTGTCGCCGCGTTCATCGGTCTCCATGCCCGTCACGCGACCGCGCGATGCCGAGATGTCACCCATCACGGCGCCGGCGTAGCTCTCGGGAATAGTCACCGTGATTTCCTCGATGGGCTCCAGCACCACCGGGTCGGCATCGGCACATGCCTTGCGCAGGCCGATGCGAGCCGCCGCGCGAAACGCCATCTCGTTGGAGTCGACGCTGTGATACGAGCCGTCGTACACAGCCACGCGAATGCCCGTGAGCGGGTAGCCGGCAATGATGCCGTCCTTCATGGTCTCCTGGACACCCTTGTCCACGGCGGGGATCAGCGAGCGCGGAATACGGCCACCTACGACTTCATCCACAAACTCGTAGCCGTCGCTCGTGCCGTCGGGCCCAATGAGCGGCTCAACGCGCAGCCAGCAGTCGCCATACTGACCGGCACCGCCAGTCTGCTTCTTGTGACGGCCCTGGGCACTCGCCGTGCGGCGGATGGTCTCGCGATACGGAATGCGGATCGGCACGCTTTTGGCCACGACCTTGGTGCGATCTTCCAAACGGTTGAGCAGCACCGAAACCTGCGCCTCACCCACGGCGGAGATGATAGTCTGGCCGGTCTCCTCGTCACGATTGATGCTCATAGTCGGATCGGCCTTACAGGCCTTCTCGATAAACGTGTAGAGCTTCTCTTCGTCCCCGCGATTCTCGGACTCGATGGCGATGCGGTACTGAGAGTTGGGGAACTTAAACGCCGCAGCCTCGACCTTACCGGTAATGGAGAGCGTATCGCCCGTCTCGGCTGCCAGCTTGGGCGCCACGATGATGTCGCCGGCATAGGCGTGACCGACCTCGGTCATGTCGCGGCCGCACATCACATACAGGTGAGCCAGACGATCGCTCTTGCGGGTACGCGCGTTGATCAGCTCAAGACCCGGCTCAAGCGTACCCGTCAGCACCTTGATAAAGCTGATGCGACCCTGCTGCGGATCGGCCAGCGTCTTAAACACAAACGCCACCGGACGGTCATCGTCGCTCGAAATCTTGAGCGAATCACCGTCGATGAGCGGCATCTCGCCGTAGTCCGTCGGCGCCGGGAAGTATGTGGCGATGTCGTCCATCAGCGAGTTGACGCCCTGCTCCTTAATGCAATCGCCCGCAAAGACCGGCACAAAGATGCGCTCGGCGATCGCCTTCGACAGCAGGCCTTCAAGCTCCTCCTGCGTCAGCGTCTCCTCGCCTTCCAGGTACTTCATCATCAGCTCATCGTCAGCCTCGGCCACCAGCTCGCACAGATGGTCATGGGCTTCCTCGGCCTGGGCACGATACTCCTCGGGAATCTCCGACTCAACGGCTTCGGTGCCGTTGCAATGGCGCGCCTTCATGCGCACCAGGTCGATGATGCCGTCAAAGTCCTCGCCCTCGCCCCAGGGAAGGGTCACGGCGCCCAGGCGCGTGCCAAAGCGCTCCTGCAGCAAGTCCATTGTGGTCGCAAAGCTGGCCTCGGAGCGCGACAGGCGGTTTACGAACACCGCACGCGCCAGGCGCAGGTCCTCGGCGGCATACCAGAGCTTAACTGTCGTAGGCTGTGGGCCGGCCTCGGCGTCGACCACAAACAGAGCCGTCTCGCAGACGCTCATCGCGGCAAAGGCGTCGCCGATAAAATCGGGGTAGCACGGGGCATCGAGCACATTGATGCGCGCGCCCTTCCAGTCGATCGGTGCAATGGTCGTCGAGATGGAAAATGCACGCTTGACCTCTTCGGGGTCATAGTCGAGTGTGGGCTTGGTGCCGTCGTGGCCGCCCAGGCGGGCGGTCTTACCGGAAAGGTGGAGCATGGCTTCGGCGAGTGAAGTCTTGCCCACCCCGCCTTGGCCTACGAGCACCACGTTCCTTACATTGCCGGTCTTGGGAGCACCCATGATGACCTCCTTGCAGGGCCGCGCGCAATGCGCGACGCCAACGGGGAGAGTTCGCGGTCGGTGCCATCCCGGGAGCAGCATGGTCGGCAGCCGAGCCGACTCACCCTCCAAATGTCCTATGCCACCACCCTACCCTCACGGGCGACCATCCATGCACACCTTTCGGCGCACGTATGAATACAGGCGGCGAGAGGAAGAGACGAGCTTATGAAGCGGTTATTGAACCCCGTCGACGCAAACAAAAAGCCACCACAGACCGTAAGACCTGCGGCGGCTTCGCCTCAATTAATAGTTGAGTAAATACCTGAGCCTACCCCTCGATACGGCTCAAGAACTCACGGGTACGCTGCTCGCGCGGATGGTCGATGACCTGCTCGGCAGGACCCTCCTCGACAATACGACCGCCGTCCATAAAGACCACGCGGTCGGCGACATCGCGCGCAAACTGCATCGCGTGGGTCACGATCACCATCGTCATATTCTGCGCCGCCAGGTCCTTAATGACACGCAGCACCTCGGCCGTCAGCTCGGGGTCGAGCGCCGAGGTCGGCTCGTCAAAGAATAGGATTTCCGGATTGAGCGCCAGGGCGCGGGCAATACTCACGCGCTGCTGCTGACCGCCCGAAAGCTCACACGGCACCTTGTTCTCGTTGCCCATCAGCCCCATTTGCGCAATCAGCTCGTGAGCGCGGGCTTCCGCCTGCTCGCGCGGACGCTTAAGCACGCGAATCGGCGCATCGGTGATGTTTTTCATCACGGTATAATGCGGGAACAGATTGTAGTTCTGGAACACCAGACCAAAACGCGAACGCGCTCGCTTGGGAACATCACCTTTCGCATATATCGCACCCGATCCCGCATCCGTCGCAACCGCAAGGTCGCCAAACGAAAGCGAGCCACCGTCGAGCGTCTCGAGCAGCGTGGCACACCGCAGCAGCGTGGACTTGCCGCCACCCGAAGGCCCGATAATCGCCACGACCTCGCCACGCTTCACCTCAAGCGAGATATCCTTGAGCACCTCATTGCCGCCAAACGCCTTACGCGCGCTTTCGATTTTCATCACTGAGTTAGTCATGATAATAGTCCAGCTTCTTTTCGGCGGCGCCCAGCAGCATCTCGACCACAAAGTTAAAGATCCAGTAGATCAGCGCCGCGATCGCAAACGGCACCATGCTCACCTGCGAGGCGACCAGCGCCTTGGCCGTCGAGAACATCTCACCCACGCCGATGGCAAACGCCAGCGACGTGTCCTTGACCAGCGTGATGATCTCGTTGCCCATCGCCGGCAGAATACGCTTGGCGACCTGCGGCATCACGATATACAGAAACGTCTGCATGCGCGAATAGCCCAGCACCTCGGCTGCCTCGTATTGACCGCGCGGAATGGACTGCAGGCCCGAGCGATAGATCTCGGCAAAGTAACCGGCGTAGTTGATGATGAACGCCACGACGCACGCTGTCCATTTGGAATCGGGCGTGAGCGAGATGCC
>CANNPG010000076.1:0-6041 GCA_947507375.1 uncultured Collinsella sp.
GAGTTCCGCACGCAAAGAAGGCCACTTAATGTGGCCTTCGTCTTGCGCAGGACTGACCGAGCAGGGAACCTTACGTTCCGCGTCGCCGGGCAGACGAACCAGTTAAGACGCGCTGCTACTTGATCTTGGTCGTACCCGGCGCCAGGTTGGGGTCGGTTTCGTTGGCCTCGGTCTGGAAGTGCTCGGTGTACACGTTCTTGCCGTCGCGGAACATCTCGTAGTATTGCATCTTGGCGTAATCCTCGCGTGCCTTGGTGGCGGCTGCTGCGGCGGCGTCGTCACCGGTGACGTTGGAGGAGAGCGCCCAGCGCAGGCTGGCGTCCTCGTAGCCGACCGAGTTGATGGCGGGCAGCGACTCGCGCAGCGTCATGTGCGCTTTCTGGTAGTCGGTCAGCGGTGCGCCGATCAGTTGCATCAGCTGGGTGGACAGGTAGTTGGTGGACAGGTCGTCGACCTCGCTTGTCTGGTCGCAGCCGGCAACGTCGTAGTTGGCCCAGATGATGTAGTCGGTCTGCCACAGACGTTCCTGGTGCGTGGCATCGTCCTCGCCGGTAAACCACTTATCGTTGAACTTGGACGGGAAGAACGGCTGGTGGTCGCCCCAGAACACCACGACCACCTTGCGATCGAGTTTGCTCAGGGCGTTGAGGAAGTAGCGAAGCGCCTGGTCGGACTGCTCGATGCACGAGACGTACTCGTCGACATCGGACAGTGTGCCGTCCTCAACGGTCTTGGCGTCCAGGTCGGTTGTGTCGATGTTGAGATGCATCTGCTTGTCGACCGGCAGCAGGCCCGTGTCGTAGCCCGAGTGGTTCTGCATGGTCACGTCGAAGATAAACTGCGGATCGGCGTTCTGGTCGAGCAGCTCAAGAATCTTGTCGTAGGTAGCCTGGTCGGTCACCATGCCGCGCAGGGTGACGGCTCCCTGGAAGTCATTGATAGACAGGAACTGGTCAAAGCCAAAGTCCTTGTAGACGTTCTCGCGGTTCCAGTTGGTCGCGTGGTTGGGGTGCATGGCCGTGGTGGAATAGCCGAGCGATTTGAACTGTTCTGCCAGGTTCCCGGTCGTCTCCATGTTGTAGATGGTGTAGGGGTACACGCCCGAGCCCAGGTTGGCCATGGAGTTGCCGGTCATAAACTCAAACTCGGTATTGGCGGTACCGCCGCCGTAGGCGCTCACATAGAGCTTGCCGCGGCTGAGGCAGTTGGACAGGTTCTTAAAGTACTGCGGGCCCTCGTAGCCGGCGCGCATGTTCTGGTAGATCGAAAGGTCTGAGAAGGTCTCGTTCATGATGGCGATGACCGTGGGCTTCTCGCTGTCGAACTGCTCCTTTGCGGCGGCGCGCTCGTCGCTCTTGGCCGCGTCGGACTTGTCGTAGGCCTTGGCGTACTTTTTGAGCGTGGCCTTGGCATCGTCGACGGAGTAGTCGGCGGGTTTGGGCGGCTTGATGGACTGCGCCGCACTAATAAAGGCGGGCAGGTAGCCCTCGCGCCAGTAGCTCTCGAGCGGGCGCCAGGTGTAGACGGTGATGCCGAGGGTGTTGTAGTAGTCGATGAGCGTGACATGCGCGGTTACGCCGCCCAGGCACAGCACTGCCACGAGCAGGTTGGTGAGCAGCATGCGCTTGGCGTTGGCGGCACCCTTCTGACGGTGCGGTGCCACCAGGCCGGCGTACTCGCACAGCAGCATGGCGATGGCGGTAAAGCCCATGGACAGCACACAGAACAGCGAGATGGAGAAGGTGTAGCCGGTGCCGGCGACCGCGGCGGCGGTGGAGATGGCCGAAAGGTCGCCCGGCTGGATGGGCATGGATTTAAACGTGATGACGAAGAACTCGGCAATGCCCAGGACAAAGAGGGCAAAGGCCAGGACCGCGGGAGCTGCGCCGTGGCGCTGGAACAGGAAGAACAAGCCGATCATGAGCACGGTGATGATGGCCCACTCGAGCAGGATGCACAGGGGGTAGACCCAGGTAAAGTCGTGGTTGGACGAGACCTCCATGCCCAGCAGCGCAAAGACGCCGGCGAGCAGCAGGCACAGGACGGCGGCGACGAGTGGTTTGCCCACAAAGGCGCCGCGCAGGCGGGCGAGCTTGCCGGTGGGGGCGGGGGCGTCGGGCTTGGCGAACGCAAAGACGCGCGGGGCGATGCGGTCGCGGGCGATACTGGCCCAGGCGCAGCCGGTGAGGATGGCATTGGTCAGGATGAGCATCACAAAGGCGAGCGGCTCGTTTTGGGCGACGAGGCCAATGGCGCCCCAGACGGTCAAAAAGACCTGGAACAGGCCGAAGGCGACGCTCCACCCAAGAGCGCTTTTGGCAACGGTGCCCGACTGAGCGCGAATGGCCTTGGCCTCGCGCAAGACAAGGTAGACGGTCGCCGCAAGACCGACGAGCGAGATGGCGGCAGCGAACATGCTGAGACTCCTCACAAACTAAAACGTACGAAAGCGGGGGTTTACCCGATTGTTACCAAGATATGCGCTGCAATTAGTGTCTGCGCACAACAACCAGCCATATTAACGCGCACGTGTGACGGTGTGGCGCAATGTAGTGGCGACCTGCGCGATAATGGACGGGAATTACACGGAAACGTAAAGGCTTCTTAAAGAATTGGCGAGGATGAGGCGATGAACGAACGGGCTTGTATGACGAGTGCGGGTGACGTGGACGCTGGCATGGACGCGGGCGGCTATCCGGTCGAGACGACGGGCAATGCGGTGCTGGACACGTTGGAGCACCGTTCCTCCACGCGTGTCTTTGCGCGTGATGACGACGACCGTCCCGTGGCGGTGACCGACGAGCAGCGGGCGGCAATTTTGCATGCGGCGAGTCGCGCGCCGTCGGCGGGCGCCATGATGATGTATTCCATCGTGAGCATTCGCGAGCAGGCTACGCTGGATCGTCTGGCCGACCTGTGCGACCACCAGCCCATGATCGCCAAGGCGCCCTGGGCACTTATATTTGTGGTCGACTATGCCAAGTGGATCGATCTGTTTGAGCACGTGGGCTGCTTTGAGCCCGAGTTTGTCGAGCGCACGGGCAAGGCGCCCCGCCGTGCACCGGGTTTGGGTGACTTTGCCATCGCGGCCCAGGACGCCGTGATCGCTGCGCAAAACGCCGTGGTCGCCGCCGAGGCCCTGGGCCTGGGGAGCTGCTACATCGGTGATATCGTCGAGAATGCCGAGGAAGTGGCCGAGCTGCTCGATCTGCCTCCGTATACCATGCCGCTGTCGATGCTCATCATCGGCACGCCCCGTAAGGAGCGTCCGGCCATTGCGCATCCCGTGGTGAACCTGGTGCACGAGGAGCGCTACTGCCGCGCCAATGCTGCGACTATGGACGCGCAGGTAGCCGAGATGGACGCGATGTTCCGTCCGCATGCCCGCGTGGTGGGGGAGCGCGTCGTGGACATCTATACCCGCAAGCACACGAGTCCCTTTATGGCCGAGATGAGCCGCTCCATGGAGTGGTGGTTCAAAAATTGGCTCGGAAAATGACGGATGCGACAAAGAGACAGTCCCTTTGTCACATTCCATATCGCCGAGGTGGCTTAAAGGCCGTATAAATGTTTATCTAGCTGGGAAAACAGTGCCATTCAAACATGGGCCGATTACCTATAATTCCTTCGAACATTAAAGTTGGGAGGAAACCGGCTTATGGAACAAAAGGCCAAGGAGGCAGCTTCGCACGCTGCGATTCCTGTGAGCATCTCGGCGATGCTCGTCACGCTGGGCGTGGTGTACGGCGATATCGGCACCAGCCCTATGTATGTAACCAAGGCGCTCGTTGCCGGCAACGGCGGCATCGGAAGCGTCACGGAGGAGTTCGTGCTCGGCGCGCTCTCCCTTGTCGTGTGGACGGTCACGTTGCTGACCACCATCAAGTATGTGCTCATCTCGCTGCGCGCCGATAACCATGGTGAGGGCGGCATCTTTGCCCTGTACAGCCTGGTCAAGCGCTGCGGCAAGTGGCTTATCATCCCCGCCATGCTGGGTGGCGCCGCGCTGCTCGCCGACGGCATCCTGACGCCGGCCGTTACCGTTACCACGGCCATCGAGGGCCTGCGCACTATCCCGGCGGTTCATGCCGTGCTGGGCGATGACCAGGGCCGCGTCGTCGCCATTACGCTCGCCATCATCATCGTGCTCTTCTTGGTACAGCGCATCGGTACGGCCAAGATCGGTCACGCCTTTGGCCCCATCATGACGCTGTGGTTCCTGTTCTTGGGCGGCACGGGTCTGTTCTTTGTCTTACAGCACCCCGCCGTGCTGCTGTGCCTCAACCCGCTCCGCGGCATCGCCTTTTTGTTGAGCCCCAACAACCACGCGGGCATCATGATTCTGGGCAGCTGCTTCCTCGCCACCACCGGTGCCGAGGCGCTCTACTCCGACATGGGCCACGTCGGCCGCGGCAATATCTACGCTACCTGGCCGTTCGTTAAGTGCTGCCTGCTGCTGTCCTATATGGGCCAGGGCGCTTGGCTTATGAACAACGCTGCCAACCCCGAGCTCATGGGCATTGCCGATCTCAACCCGTTCTACCAGATGCTCGCCCCGGGCCTGCGCCCGTTTGCCGTCGGCCTTTCCACCGTCGCGGCCATCATTGCCTCGCAGGCGCTCATCACCGGCGCATTCTCGCTGGTGTCCGAGGCCAGCCGTCTGGACCTCATGCCGCACATGCAGGTCTTCTACCCTGCCGAGACCAAGGGCCAGCTCTACATCCCCATGGTCAACAACGTCATGCTTGTCGGCTGCGTCATCGTGGTGCTGCTGTTCCAGAACTCGGCGCATATGGAAGCCGCGTACGGCCTTGCCATTACGCTGACTATGATGTGCACCACGCTGCTGCTCTTCTTCTACCTGCACGAGGAGCGCAAGCTCAAGGTTGCTCCGTGGATCTTCGCGGCCTTCTTCCTTTTGCTCGAAGGCTTCTTCTTCGTGAGCTCGCTCACCAAGTTCTTCCACGGCGGCTATTTCACCATCCTCATGGCTGCACTCATCATGGGCATTATGGTGTGCTGGTACAACGGCACGGCGGTCGAGCAGCGCCAGTTTACGCTGCTGCCGCTGCGCAGCTACCTGCCGCAGCTCAAGCGCCTGCGCGACGACGACCGTTACGAGCGCATGAGTGACAACGTCGTGTACCTGACCAAGGACACCCATACCGACTACATCGACCGCGATATCGTCTATTCGATCTTGGACAAGCATCCCAAGCGTGCCCGCGCCTGGTGGTTCGTGAATGTCGAGACCATGGACGAACCGCACACCTTTGCCTATTCGGTCGAGACGTTCGGCACCGACTACGTGTTCCGCGTGCACCTGTACCTGGGCTACAAGATCAACCAGCGCGTCAATGCCTACCTGCGTCAGGTTGTTCAGGACCTGGCTGCCACCGGCGAGCTGCCGCCGCAGACGCATGACTACTCGGTCTACAAGGATCCGGGTAACATCGGCACGTTCAAGTTCGTCCTGATCCGTAAGCTTCTGGCGCCCGAAAGCGATGTGGAGCCCAGCGAGCGTACGGCCATCACGCTCAAGTACATCATTCGCCGCGCCGCCGGCACGCCCGCGCGTTGGTACGGCCTGGAGAACTCCAACGTGAGCTTTGAGTACGTGCCGCTGTTCACCAAGTTCAAAGCCGTGAACAAGATGCAGCGCCTGGCCCCCAACGAGCGGCCGTAGACGTCGGCGGCTACACGGAGTTGGTTTTTGATGGATAAGCATGAGGCCGGGGAGGTAAACATGGATACAAAGGCGCTCGATGGCCGTGAGGCGGTGGTCGAAATGGTGCGTGAGGCGCGTGCCGACGCCGCCGAAGATCGGTTTTTGACGAACCGTGCCAACATGGATATGGCCGACCGCGTGATCTCGATCGTGGCACTGGTATTTGGAGCGGTGTGCGTGTGTGCCCTGCTCGCGCACGTGCTGTTTGTCTAGCGACCGCCGGTTGCAAAGGCTATACACTTGGAACCACCACAAGGGAAACCACCACAAAGGTGCCTGTGAACTGCCTCCCATTTCTTGGACATCGGGAAAT
>CANNPG010000077.1:0-6037 GCA_947507375.1 uncultured Collinsella sp.
GTCGATCGCGAGTTCCGCACGAGCCGGAGAGCACTTAATGTGCTCTCCGTGCGAGTCAGGACTGTCCGAGCAGGCGACCTTATATATTTGCCCTCCTCGGGACTCCTCGCCCGAACCCCTCAGCTAGTTCTTCAGCGAGTTCAGCGGCGCCGGGAATCGACCACCACGGTGGGCAAGCACGGTGCCGGCGTTGGGGTTCACCGGCATGATGGGCGCACGGCCGAACAGGCCGCCGTACTCGACGCAGTCGCCCACGCCCTTGCCGATGGCAGGAATCACGCGGACGGCCGTGGTCTTGTTGTTGATGACGCCGATGGCCATCTCGTCGGCGATGATGCCGGCGATGGTCTCGACCGGGGTGTCGCCGGGGATGGCAATCATGTCTAGGCCAACGGAGCACACGCAGGTCATGGCCTCGAGCTTCTCGAGCGAAAGCGCGCCGGCCTCGACGGCGGCGATCATGCCGGCATCCTCGGACACGGGGATAAAGGCGCCGGAGAGGCCGCCCACGCTGGAGCTGGCCATGACGCCGCCCTTCTTGACGGCATCGTTGAGCATGGCGAGCGCGCAGGTCGTGCCCGGGCCACCGCAGGTGCCCACGCCGATGATCTCGAGGATGCGGGCAACGGAGTCGCCGATGGCAGGCGTGGGAGCCAGCGACAGGTCGACAATGCCCTTCTCGACACCCAGACGATGGGCGGCCTCGCGGCTCATGAGCTCGCCGGCGCGGGTGATCTTAAAGGCGGTCTGCTTAATCTTCTCGGCGACTTCCATCATCGATGCGGAGTCGGGCAGCGTCTCCAGGGCTGCGGCCATAACGCCGGGGCCCGAGACGCCTACGTTGATGACGGCGTCGGCCTCGCCACCGCCGTGGACGGCGCCCGCCATAAACGGGGAGTCCTCGACCATATTGGCAAAGCAGACAAACTTGGAAGCGCCGACGGAGTCCTGGTCGGCCGTGAGCTTAGCGGCGTCGATGATGGTCTGCGCAGCCATGAGTACGGCGTCCATGTTGATGCCGGCACGCAGACTGGCGACGTTGACGCTGGAGCAGACGCGGCTCGTGGTGGCGAGCGCCTGCGGGATGGACTGGATGACGCGGCGGTCGGCGTCGCCGATGCCCTTCTGGACGAGTGCGGAGAAGCCGCCCAGGTAATCGATGCCGAGCGTCTCGGCCGCGCGGTCGAGGGCATGCGCGATGGGGGTGAGGTCCTCATCCTTGCAGCACGCGGCGATCTGCGCCACCGGGGTGACGGAAACGCGCTTGTTGACGATGGGGATACCGTACTCGCGCTCGAGGTTCTCGGCGGTCTCGACCAGATGCTCAGCCGTGTGCGTCACGTGGTCGTAGATTTTCGTGCACATGCGGTCGAGGTTCTCGTCGCCGCAACCCATGAGCGAAACACCCATGGTGATGGTCCTGATGTCGAGGTTCTGTTCCTCAACCATGCCGCGGGTTTCCGCGATTTCTGCGGGCGTGATCGCCATCCTTGCGCTCCTATCTGCCAAAACGAGCATAGTCTTATCTATTCTAACGTGCCGCACGTGCCAAGTGGCGCGTGCGGCACGTTTTGGTGCTCGGTTGTTTCCGTTGTGTTACTGCCCAAAGACCTCTTCGGCAATACGAGCGCTTTCGGCGGCGTCCTTGGCGTAGTAGTCCGCGCCGATTTGCTTGGCGTATTCGGGGGTGAGTACGGCACCGCCTACGATGATCTTGACGCCCGGCACCTCGGCATGGAGCAGCTTGATGGTCTCCTCCATGGCGACGACCGTGGTAGTCATAAGCGCCGAGAGGCCGACGAGTTTGATATCGCGCTCCTTGACGGTCTTGAGCACCTCTTGCGGATCGACGTCGCGGCCCAGGTCAAAGACGGTGTAGCCGTAGTTGTCGAGCAGCATTTTGACGATGTTCTTGCCAATATCGTGGATGTCGCCCTTGACGGTGGCCACGCAGATCTTGCCCTTGTCGGCAATCTCGCCGGCGGGCATCAGGCGTTTGATGGTGTCGAAGCCCACGCGTGCGGCCTCGGCCGAGGCCATGAGCTGCGGCAAGAAGAACTTGCCCTGGTCAAAGAGGACGCCAACCTCGTCGAGGGCGGGGATAAAGTGATTGTTGATGAGGTCCATGGCGTCGTGGTCTGCCAGCAGACGCTCGGTCTCGGCAGCGATCTCGCCTTTGCGGCCCGAGACGACCATGCGACGAATCGGGTCGTCGTTGCCGTCGGTGCCGGCGGTGCCAGCAGCGGGCACGGCATCACTCGATGCGGCCTGAGCTGCTGCCGGGTTTGCGGCGATCTTATACGGATCGGTCCAGCCGGCGTAGCGCTCGATGTATCCGGTCGAGCCCTCGTCCTCAACGCTCAGGACGCGATAGCTGTAGACGGTATCCATAAAGCGCTTGGAGCCCGGGTTCATGATGGGGGCGTCCAGGCCCGCGCCGAAGGCGGCGGCCAAAAAGACCGAACCCAGCAGCGGGCGGGCAGGCAGGCCAAAGCTGATGTTCGACACGCCGAGCGCGCATTTGACGCCCAGACGCTCCTTGCACAGGGACATGGCGCGCAGGATCTGCTCGGCCTGGCGTTGATTGGTCGAGGCGGTCATAACCAGGCAGTCGATGAGGATGCGGTCCGGTCCGATGCCGTAGCGGGCAGCCTCGGCAACGATGCGCTCGGCGATGGCGAAGCGAGCCTCGGCGGTATCGGGGATGCCGCCTTCGTCGAGCGTAAGGCCGACAACGTTGGTGCCGTAGTGGGCGACCAGCGGAAAGATCTCATCCATGATCTGCTGCTTGCCATTGACCGAGTTGATGATGGGCTTGCCGGCGTAGCGGCGCACGGCGGCCTCGACGGCTGCGGGGTCGGTGGAGTCGATCTGCAGCGGCAGCAGCGTGGAGCCCTGGAGCTGTTCGGTCGCCTGTTGGATGATCTTGACCTCGTCGATCTCGGGCAGGCCCACGTTGACGTCCAGAATGTCGGCGCCCTGTTCCTGCTGGCTAATGCCCTGGCTCACGACGTAGTCCAGGTCGCCGTCGCGCAGGGCCTGCTGCAGGCGCTTTTTGCCGGTGGGATTGATGCGCTCGCCGATGACGGCGATCTTGTGGCCGTCGCAGGGAAGGTCCACGACCGTTTGGGCGCTCGTGACCGACATACTGGGCTTGCGGTGGCGCGGGCTGGGCGTGTGGTTATCGATAAGCGTGCGCAAGGCCGCCATGTGCGCCGGCGTGGTGCCGCAGCAACCGCCCACGACGCTCACGCCGTCGGCGATCATGCCGGCGACGGCCTCGGCGTATTCGGGGGCTTGGATATCGAAGACGGTGTTGCCGTCGTCGTCCACATGGGGCAGTCCCGCGTTGGCCTGCACCATAATGGGCTTGTCGGTAACGGTGAGCATACGTGCGGCGAGTCCCCGGAGCTCGGCCGGTCCTTGGCTGCAGTTGATGCCCAAAACGTCGGCGCCGATGGCGTCGAGCGTGATGGCGGCCACCTCGGGACTCGTGCCCAGGAAGGTGCGACCGTCTTCCTCAAAGGTCATGGTGGCAAAGACGGGCAGGTCGGAGTTCTCGCGGCAGGCGAGGACGGCAGCCTTGATCTCGGCAAGGTCGGTCATAGTCTCGATAATAAAGAGGTCCACACCCGCGGCGACGCCGGCGCGCACTTCCTCGGCAAAGAGGTCGTAGGCCTCGTCGAAGCTCAGAGTACCCAGGGGGCGAAGCAGCGCGCCGATGGGGCCGATATCGCCGGCGACGTAGCGGGCGCCGGCCTCGCGGGCGCAGGTGACGGCCGCGGCAAAGACGTCTGCCACGGTGGCAGCGCCGTCGAGCTTGTGGGCGTTGGCGCCAAAGGTGTTGGCGGTAATCACGTCGCAGCCGGCCTCGACGTACTGGCGCTGAATGTCGGTAATGACCGGGGGCTCCTCAAAGTTGAGCAGCTCGGGCAGGGCGCCCGCCTTCATGCCAGCGGCCTGCAACATGGTACCCATGCCGCCGTCGAACAGCAGGTGCCCCGCGCCCTCGATGGCCGCACGCAGGCGATCGTCCTTAATGCGCAGATCGTCGATTGTGCTCGTCTTGTACGTGGCACCGTTGCGACGTGCGGCATCAACGGGTGCCGCCAATGCAGTGCCGTCAGAATCATGAGTGATAAGCGGAGTAAACATCGAGGGCTCCTAATGGCTGGAATAGCAGGTGGTGTGGGCGGCGCGGAAGCGGCAGTGCTCGCGCATGCGGCAGATATTGCAGGTGGGGCGGCTCTGGGCGTCGTGGACTTCGCCGTCGAACAGACCAATTGCCGCGGTCACGCTCTTGGTGGGCATGAGCAGGCTGGTGGGCGTGACGGTCAGGCCGATGAGCCGCGTGGCGTTGAGCGCATTGACGATCGAGCGCTGGGCCGAGAGCGGGCAGTCGCCGTAGCCGGGACTAAAGCGCCAGTTGCCGGCGAGCCCATGAACGGCGGCGTCCGTCTTGACCTGCTGGTCCATTTGCTCAACGGCGGCTTCCACGTAAGCGGAGCACGCGGCGTCGAGCACGGCGCCCTCCAGGGGATGTTGGGCTCCCGTGGTGCGCAGGCGACGCTCGGCGTCCATGCCGAGGGTACATGCCATGAGCGCGGCAAAGCGGGCATCTTTGAGATGTCGATAGATATCGCGACCGCGCAGCTCAACGTTGGTGCCGACCAGGCGAATGCAAGGTTCTCCCTGCTCGTCCACACCCGTGGCATCGACGGCAAACACGCGGCGCACGCCACGGGGCTCAATGTCCAATTCCAGACGCTCGACCACAAGCTCAATACGTCGTGACAGTTCGGGCTCGATCTGCTGGCCGCCGTAACCCAGATACCGCAGCATCTCGGCACGGTCGACACGGGGATGGTGCGCAGCATCGACACGGTAAAGCGCCGGCGACGCAAGGTCGGCCGGCACTTCGACAGCGGTTGTATCGATGTGCGGTTTTTCCATTACCCCAGGCGCTCCATAATGGTCGCGGCGATCGCAGGACGGTTCATAGTGTACAGGTGCAGGCCGTCGGCGCCGTGCTCCTTGAGGTCGCAAAGCTGGCGGGCGGCATAATCCACACCGGCTACCTGCAGGCTCTCGGGGTCGTTCTCGTACTTGGCGAGAATCTTGATGACGGGGGAGGGCAGCGACGCGCCGCACATAAAGACCATGCGGCTGATCTGTGACTTGCCCATAAACGGCATGATGCCCGCGGTAATGGGCACGGTGATACCGGCCTTGTCGGCAAGCTCGCGAAAACGGTAGAAGCACTCGTTATCAAAGAAGAGCTGTGTCACAAAGAAGCTCGCGCCGGCGTCCTGTTTTTGCTTGAGGTGTTCGACCGAGAGGTTGAGATCCTCACAGGTAATGTGGCCCTCGGGGTAGGCTGCGGCGCCCACGCAAAAGCCGGCGTCGACGAGCTCGGGGATGAGGTCGCGGGCGTAGGCGTAGTCGGAGGCGGGCTTGTCGTCCTCGGTTGCGCCGGCAGGGAGATCGCCACGCAGGGCCAGGATGTTTTCCGCGCCGGCGGTGCGATACTCGTCGATCTTGGCGGCGATATCGGCGTGCGAGCGGCCCACGCAGGTAAGGTGTGCCACCGAGGGTGTATCGAATTCGCTCGTAATCATATGCGCGATGGGGGCGGTGGCGGCACCGTTGCCCGAGCCGCCGGCCGAGCAGGTGACCGAGACAAAGCTCGGCGAAAGCTTGCACAGATTGCCTGCCACTTCGCGAGCCGTGTCGAGGGTCAGCTCGCCCTTGGGCGGGAACATCTCAAACGAAACGGGTGCGGTGCCCTGGGATGCTGCCTGCTTAAAAACCTCATCGACGCGCATATCGTGCTCCTCTAGATACGTAATAGTGTGATGTGTTGTAAGGATTCTACAGCACCACTGTGCCACGGTGGAGTTTCACTCGCTATTTGAGGATACCAATCAAAGATGCCTTGCTATCGGCATTTCCTATAACAGAGCGGCTAATCTAGGCACGGACTATAAAGACTGGTATCTGATGCAAAATACCAGTTAATAGAGCTCCATCCCAAATT
>CANNPG010000078.1:0-6035 GCA_947507375.1 uncultured Collinsella sp.
CGCGGACTTTGATTCATTTTGATGGCCCGTGGGATCTCGACGATGTTGTATCCGGCTTCTCTGGTATGGACGATGCGGTTGACGAGGACGATCTTTTGGATGGCGGTAACTATTCCGCTCAGCCTCAGCAGCTTTCGAGCGAAACCTTTGATGCCGACGCGTTCACATCGCTTGACTTGGACGTGACGTCGGGCACGGTCGAGGTCAAACACGTCTCCAGCGGGCCAGTGCGCGTAATTGAAAGCGGTCGCGTGGCAACGGGGACCGTTGCCTTCGATGCGGCAACCCAGAACCTGGCCGAAATCAAGGGCTCTACGCTCAAGATTCGCCAGTTCGATTGCGATGACGAGCGCGCCATTGACCGCACGGTTACCGTCGAACTGCCGCGCGAAGTTGCCGATAACATGGTGGGCATTACAGCGAATGTAGGATCGGGTGACCTGACGGTCGCGGGTATTGCGTGTCATGACCTTAACCTGACTTTGGACTCTGGAGACGTTGAGTTTACGGGCACCGTGACCGATACCCTGAATGCCGAGGTCGGTTCGGGCGATGTGACGTTCGAGCTCTACCAGGCCCCCGCGAAGTCGATGGACGTGAGTGTGGGCTCGGGCGATGTGGAGATGACGGTTCCGAACTCGACGGGCTTTAAGGCGAGCCTCACCTTGGGCAGCGGCGACTTTGAGAGCGATTTCCTTCCGCTTGGCTACGACGGCGAGACCATTTTGAATCTTGAATTCGATAACGGCGATAAGTCTGCTACGTATCGTTTTGAGGTCGGTTCGGGCGACATGTCGTTTGATCCGGAGTGACATGCGGTTTTCGGAGATCGGTACATATAGGCATGCTCTTTGATGGAGGCGCCGGAGCCGTGACGGGCTTCGGCGCCTTTGCCTTTACAATGGGGACATGGAACAGATTATCTTGAACATACTCGAGGCTCTGCGTCGCGGCGAGACCGTGGACGACAAAGCGCTCGTCAAACTGATACATGCCGAGGCGCGCCGTGAGGGTGCCGACAAACGCGATTTGGCCAAGCGCCGTCTGCTGCCGTTCTACCAGCGGGTTAAACGTGAGGAGCCGGTTCGGTGGGCTGCGTGGAATGTCGATTCCGATTTGGAGCGTCAACTGCTGCAGGTCCTGCGTATGAAGCCGCGCCGAACGGCCTCGGGCGTGGCGACCATTACCGTCATTACCAAGCCCTGGCCATGCTCGGGCGATTGCCTGTTTTGCCCCAACGATCTGCGCATGCCCAAAAGCTATCTGCACGCCGAGCCGGCGTGCGCCCGTGCGGAGCAAAACTGCTTCGACCCGTATCTGCAGGTGAGCGCTCGTCTGACCGCGCTTTCGCAGATGGGACATGCGACCGACAAGATAGAGCTCATTGTGCTCGGCGGTACCTGGAGCGACTATCCGCAAGGGTATCAGACGTGGTTTATGTCGGAGCTTTTCCGTGCGCTCAATGACGATGCCGTCGCCGGTGTGGCGGCAAACCCCATGTTGGCGCGTCCGGGCATCAGCCGTGCCGAGGCAGGGCGCCTGCTCGATGACGCTCCCGCCGATGCCCTGCCGCCGGTGGTAACAGAGCGCCGCGAGCGCTATCGGGCTGCCGGCATTGCGACCGACGAGGCCGAGCTTGCGAGCGGCGTTGCCGACGAGCAGGGGCGTGTGGATGCTGTCGTTGGTGGCTATAACCGCGCAGTGCGTCGTCTGTACGGCCCCGGTACGCCATGGGGCGAGGCTGCCGAGTGGCAGACGGCAACGATGGAGGAGCTTGAGCGTCAGCAGCGCATCAACGAGACGGCGAAGCATCGCGTGGTGGGGCTCGTTATCGAGACCCGCCCCGATGCCGTGACGCCACAGGCGCTCACGCTCATTCGTCGTCTGGGCTGCACCAAGATTCAGATGGGTATCCAGAGTCTCGACCAGCACCTGCTCGATATCAACGAGCGTCGCATTTCGGTGGCTCAGATCGAGCAGGCGTTTTCGCTTTCGCGCCTCTTTGGCTTTAAGATCCATGCGCATTTTATGCTCAACTTATTGGGCGCCACACCCGAGGGGGACAAGCGCGACTACGAGCGCTTTATGACCGAAGGGGCCTTTATGCCCGACGAGGTCAAGGTCTACCCGTGCGCGCTCATCGAGGGCTCGCGTCTGGTGGGCTGCTATGAGCGCGGCGAGTGGCGTCCCTATACCGAGGAAGAGCTGCTCGATGTGTTGGCCGACGACATCGTGGTGACGCCGGCGTTCTGCCGCATCAGTCGCATGATCCGCGACTTTAGCTCCGACGACATCATGGTGGGCAACAAGAAGCCCAACCTGCGTCAGCTCGTTGAAAACCGCTTGTCGGCTCGTGGGGAAGGCGCGACAGTGCGTGAGATTCGCTATCGCGAGATTAGCACGGCGGGCGCCGACTTGCATGAGCTGACCCTTGACGAGGAAGTGGCGTACGAGACGCCGGTGACGCACGAGCGCTTTTTGCAGTGGGTGACGCCGCAGGGCAAGATCGCGGGCTTTTTGCGTCTGTCTCTGCCCGATCGTGCTTTTGTTGCCGCGCATGCGGATGAGTTGCCGACGACACCGGACGAGGCGATGATTCGCGAGGTGCACGTGTATGGCATGGCGGCGCGCGTGGGAGATCAAGGCCAGGCAGCCCAGCACCATGGATTGGGGCGTTTGCTCGTAGAGCGTGCGTGCGAGATTGCCCGGGATGCGGGTTATACGCGTATCAACGTGATTAGCGCAATCGGTACGCGCGAGTACTATCGCCATTTGGGTTTTTGCGACCATGGACTCTATCTGCAAAAGGAGCTCTAGATGAACAAGCCGAGTGTTTCTGCTGGCGTCGTTGCCGGTGTTGCTCTGGGAGCCGCGGCGCTTGGTGCGGCCGCTGTCGCTGTTCGTGCTGCCTGTCTGCAGGTTGCGCGAACCCGCAATGGGTTGGCGCGTGTGAAACGCGTGCACGATGAGGGCGGCGACGAGATTCGCGTGTTGGTGCAAGGCAGCGTCTACCAAAGCGCAAGTTACGTTGGTGAGCGTTGGGCGGAGCCCGTCTTTGCGTACTATCGTGCGTTTGACGACGTGTTTGAGTCCGAGGATGCGATGCGTGATGCTTATGGTCACGGTATCAACCGCATGCTTGTGCTGGGTGGCGGCGGGTTTGCCTATCCCAAGTTCGCGCTGATGTCGCACGAGGGCTTGCGCATGGACGTCATCGAGTATGACGGAGAGATTACGCGCCTGGCGCGCCGCTGGTTCTATCTGGACGAGCTGGAGTGCACGGCGGGCGATCGCCTGCGGGTGATAACCGCTGAGGCTCGCTCTTATCTGGGCGTGACGAGTGTTGGTCATCGTCACTACGACGTGGTCGTGAGCGATTGCTTTGGCGGTGCCGAGCCCGTACGCGAGCTGGCGACGGTTGAGGCGTTGCGTTTGGTGCGGGGCAGCCTAAATGTCGGTGGCGTCTACGTTGCCAATATCGTAAGCACAAACGAGGGGAGCGATGTGACGTTCCTGCGCGACTGCGCTGCCACGGCACTCGAGGTATTCGCCCATGTCTGGGTGGTCCCCTGTGGCGATGCGGAGTTCGGCGGCGAGGAGAACTACCTGCTCATCGCCAGCGACGGCGACTATGTCTTTGCCGAAGCCGTGCCCTTCGACGCCGACTTCCTCGGCACCGCCCTTCACGACAAGTAAGTCTCTCCGTCCCAAAAAGACTGGTCTTAGGCGTGGTCGCGCCAGCTGAGGACGCGCTGCTTCATGCCCTCTATGTCGAGCACGCCTTCGGCAAAGCCCTTGCGTACGAGCTCTTCGGGAACAAACTCGTCGTAGCGGTCAAAGTAAGGCACCTCGCCAGGATAGACGAGCTCGATGGGGTCGAAGTCCTTTTCGGCCTCGGCTGCGAGCACCTCAAAGAACGTCTCCTCGTCGGCCTTCATCTTGAACTGCATAAAGTATGGACGCGACGGATCGAGCCCGCGAAGGCCCAGCTCAGCGGCACATTTAATCTTGAGCATGCGCTCGAGCGCCAAAAAGGCGTAGCTGCCCAGCCAGGGGAAGAGCACCCAGGTATCGCCGCCCAGGTTGATGAGCGGTTTAGTTCCCGCACCCGAAAGCTTGGCTGTATGACGAGCCTGCGCTAAGCGGGCCCGTGCGTTACCCATGAGGTACGGATATGTCGCGTGCTCGTTGAGCGCCTTGCGCATGCGCTCGAGTACGTGTGTATTGATGTCGCCGGGGCAGTCGCCAAAGTAGGCCGGCACCCGGCCCTTGACCTGCGTGGCAAAGACAGTGTGGCGCTTCCAGTCCACTTCCTCGACAATCCAGCAGTGTCCGGCGATGGCGATGCGCTCACCGGGCGGGGGCGGATTAACAATCGTGCCCAGCTCGGCCGATTCGCTCCGGACGGTAAACTCCTCGTTTTCCTGGAACACGGCGTAGAACTTAAAGTTGTTGATGACGCGCTCGCCCGCGAGACCCACGATGAGCCCGCCACCTTCGGTGACCTGGATATGGTCGATCTTGATGAGGTGGCGCAGCAGCACGCGATAGTCATCGGCCGAGACGCGATGGAAATAACTGAGCGTGAGCACGCGCTGGGCAAGTTCGGCCGGCGTGAGCTCGCCGGTACTGGCAAGCGTCGACATGGTCTGGTGGTAGAGCAGACTGTAGGGGAGTCGATCGAGCTCGGGCGGCTCGACCCATTTTTCCTCGCGATAGAGTTGTACGAGCGCGATGCCTTGCAGGAGCTTCCACGGAATGGTCTCGGGCATCATCGTGCGCGGCTCGGGCTCTTCCTCGCGCATGACAAACCACATCTCGGGCGGAAGGTCGCGGCGTCCCGTGCGGCCCATGCGCTGCAAAAAGGAACTGACGGTAAACGGCGCGTCAATCTGGAAGGCGCGCTCCAGACGGCCGATATCGATACCGAGCTCCAGCGTAGAGGTGGTGACGGTTGTCTGCGCCTGCTCCTCGTCGCGCATAAGCTCCTCGGCCGTCTCGCGCAGCGATGCCGAAAGGTTGCCGTGATGGATGAGGAAACGGTCGGGCTCGTGTCGGCTCTCGCAGTAGCTGCGCAGCATGGAGCATACGGCCTCTGCCTCTTCGCGCGAGTTGGCAAAGACCAGGCACTTGCGGCCGCGGGTGTGTTCGAAGATATAGCCCATGCCGGGGTCGGCGTTGTCTGGTGCTGTGTCGGTGGGGCTGAGAAGCGCCTGCTCGGTCGCTCGTGGGATGTCGACTTCGCCCTCGGGGGCCGAGGAAGTTTGGCGATCCTTGGGAGCGGCCTTGCCCCGTGCCCGCTCACGACGTTGACGGCGCTCCTCTTGTGTGAGCTGTCCGCTGTGACGCATGTCTTGGGCGCCGGCGGGCAGTGCCGCGGATGCCGCCGCCTCAATGCGCTCGCACGCAAGCACTTCGGCCTCTTGAGGACCCGTGCTCTCGAATCCCCGCTGCCGCGCCTGGGGACCCGAGTTGTAGAAGTGCTCCATGGAGATGCGCCACACGTGGCGCGGTTCTTCAAAGCGGGGGATAACGCAGTCGCGCCCCGTTCCCTGTGAGAGAAAAGCGCCCGTGCGCTCGGGGTCGCCGATGGTGGCAGAAAGGCCGATGCGGCGGGGCTGCACGCCCGCCATGCGCGAGAGGCGCTCAATAAGGCAGAGCGTCTGACCGCCGCGGTCGCCGCGCATGAGCGAGTGGACCTCATCGATGACCACGTAGCGCAGGTCGCAAAACATGCGCGGAATCGCCATGTGCTTATGGATTAAGAGCGCCTCGAGTGACTCGGGCGTAATCTGCAAGATGCCGCTCGGTTTTTTGATGAGCTTAGCCTTGTGCGACTGCGAGACATCGCCATGCCAGTGCCAGACAGGGATATCGGCCTCTTCGCAGAGGTCGTTGAGGCGGACGAACTGATCATTGATGAGCGCTTTGAGGGGGCCGATGTAGAGGGCGCCCACGCTCGCAGGCGGGTTCTCCCAAAACTCGGTCAGGATGGGAAAGAAGGCTGCCTCGGTTTTGCCGGAAGCCGTGGATGC
>CANNPG010000079.1:0-6004 GCA_947507375.1 uncultured Collinsella sp.
CCTCCGCCATTTTGGTTGAGAAAGCTCCCGAGAATGGGAGCTTTTTTGTTTTGAGTCCCTAACAAGCAAATACGGCGGAGGAGGAGGGATTCGAACCCTCCAGGGCGCGGAGCGTAAAGAAAACGCGCCCGTGGCGCGTTTTTAGCGCAGCGCGGTCGGCGCAAGCCGACCGGATAAATTTTGAGCGGAGCTCAAAATTTGAATATCCCTCCTATTCAGCCACGCCCCCATCGCGTTCAGCATCAGTCCAGATCCCCAAACATGGGACCTACGCCCCCACCCGATCCCAACCGTTTACCGAGCAATAGGGTCGCCACGCCCACCAACCATGTACTATGTACGGGCATTGTCTAAACCCACAACCCAAAGGACCCCATCTTGCCCGTCGTCGCCGCTATGACCGTTACCTCACACGCCACGGATGCCATGGTCGCCATCCCGTTTTGGCTCGAAATGTTCGCCGTCGTCGCGGCTTCAATCTCGGGCGTGTTGGTCGCGCGCGAGCACAAACTCGACCTGGTGGGTGCAGTTGCGCTCGCCGTGGTCTGTGGCTTGGGCGGCGGTCTTTTACGCGACATGACGCTGCAGGTGGGCAACGTCTACATCCTCAACCAGCCAATGGCGCTGCCGCTTTCCATTGCCACGGCAGCCATCATCTACATTTTCCCGGCAATCGTCGACAAACCCGAAAAACTCATTCCCCTGCTCGACATCATCTCGGTCGGCATCTATGCCGCCACCGGAGCGGACAAGGCGCTGGTCTACGGCTTTGCACCGGCGGTGTGCATCATGATGGGCTTTTTTACCGCGGTGGGCGGCGGCATGTTGCGCGACGGCTTTATGGGCGTGGTTCCGGGCATTTTCCAACGTACTAACTTTTATGCCATCGCCGCCATCGCCGGATCGACAAGCTATGTGTGTCTCGTTATGAGCGGCATCATGAGCAATGTCGCCGCGCTGGTCGCATGCGTTGTCGTGACCATGGGTCTGCGCTGGCTCTCGCTGCGCTTTGACATCAAAAGCCCCACCGAGGAAGACATCGCACGCTTTTTGCACCGCAAAAAATAGGTGGCGCGGGCCCATCCTTCGAAATGCAACCGAAAGGTTCTTTTAGAGCGCCCGCGCGTTGGGTACCCTGTTAGGTATATGCCGAACACCTAACAAAAGGATCAACCATGGCTTTCAATCAAACCGCGGCGGCGCCGTCACACAAGATGCGTCGCTGCCTATTTATGGCATTCGCGCTCATCGCGCTCGCGCTCACCGCTCTTCCCACGGCGTCATTTGCCGGCACGGACACGGCAGGCAATGTCCTTGCGACCGACAATGACGCCAATCCGTCCGGCGTCGAGGGTGACCTGTACTGGGCCGGCCAGGCCCTCAACTTGGACGATACGTCCATCGACCGCGATATCATCGCCGCGGGCGATACCCTCTCGATCCGCGACTGCACGGTGGGCGGCGCCGTCCGTCTGGCGGCGCGCACGATTGATATCGCCCAGACCACGGTTGATGGCAGCGTGACCGTCGCTGGCCAGCATGTCGTGCTCAACACCGGTAGCACCGCCAACTGTTTTTACGCGATGGGCGAGACGGTTGCCCTGCGCGGCTCTACCAAGTCGGCAGCGCTCGCGGGCGACACGGTGACCATCGATGGCACCGTCGAGGGCGATGTCGAGGTTTGGGCCGACAAACTCATCCTAGGCAAGAACGCCCACATCACCGGCACCGTGAACGCGCACGTCTCCGAGGACCCCGAGCGCGCCGCGGGAGCCGAAGTCGGCGCGCTCAAGATCGACCGCACCGAGAACGAAGATACTTCCACCGTTAACGATGTCATCGGCGGTATCGTCGCCGCGGCACTCTCGACCTGCTTTGTCGCCCTGCTACTCGAGCTCGTCTTTCCGCGCGCGACCGCCAGCGCCGCCGGCATGCTCCACCAGCGTCCCACGCCCCTGTGGGTGAGCGGTCTTCTGGGTACGATTGCTATAGCCCCCGCCGTCCTACTGTTGATTATCTCTATCGCTGGCCTGTCGCTTGCCGGAGCCCTCATGTGCGGCGTTATCGGCATCGCATTGGTGTCGAGCGCCTTTGCGGGGTGCGCGATCGCCCGCATGGTCGGACACAGCCAAAACCGCTACGCCATGGCAGCCGTGGGTGGCATCGCCGCAGGCGCCCTCACAGGGCTTCCCCTCGTAGGCGGCTTCATCAGCGGCGTGGCCTTTGTCTTTATGCTCGGCTACATCATCCAGATCATCTGGCGCAACGCCCGCCTCAAGCCGCAGCAGCCGACTAACACGCCGGGACTCCCCACCGCTTAGCAGCTAACCGCCACAAAGATGCCAAGCACCTTTGTGGCGGCGCAAACGAACCTGCCCCTTGCACCAAAAAGGGCGCCGACCATTGCGGTCGACGCCCTTTCTCGTTAGACGTTATAAGCCCCAGCGCTTATTTGTTGACCTGGCCGGCGCGGACGGCAGCCTTCTTGCGGTCGGTGGCGTTGAGCAGACGCTTGCGCAGGCGGATGTTCTTGGGAGTGATCTCGACCAACTCATCGTCGGCGATGTACTCCAGCGCCTCCTCCAGCGAGAAGGTGCGGGGCGGCACCAGCTGGACGGAGATATCGGAGGTCGAGGAACGCTGGTTGCCCAGGTTCTTGGTACGGGCGATGTTGACGACCATGTCGCCAGCCTTGCTGCGCTCGCCCACGATCATGCCCTCATAGCACTCGGTGCCCGGCTCAACAAACAGCTGGCCGCGCTCCTGCAGCGTACCTAGAGCGTAGGCAACGGCCTTCTCGGTGGTCATGGAGATCATGGCGCCGTTCTGACGGTTACCGATCTCACCAGCGTAAGGACCATACTCCAGGAAGGTGTGGTAGAACACGCCCTCGCCGTGGGTGACGTTCATGATGCGGTTCTTAAGACCCATGATGCCGCGGGTCGGAATCTTAAACTCGAGGTGCGTCACGATGCCCGAGGTATCCATGCTCGTCATGATGCCGCCGGAGGTACCGAAGACCTCAACGACCTTGCCTGAGTACTCGTCCGGGCACTCGACTACGGCCTGCTCGACAGGCTCCATCTTGTTGCCGTTCTCGTCCTTCTTAAACAGAACGCGGGGACGGCCGACCTGGAACTCAAAGCCCTCGCGGCGCATGGACTCCATCAGGACGGACAGGTGCAGGATGCCGCGTCCCGAGACCTCGACGCCGCTCTTGTCCTCGAGCTCCTCGATCTTCATGGTCACGTTGTTCTCGGCCTCGTTGAACAGGCGCTCCTTGAGCTGACGGGCACCCACGATGTCGCCGTCGCGGCCGACGAGCGGGGAGGTCGAAGCCTCAAAGACGATGGACAGGGTCGGCGGGTCGATCTCGATGGGCTCGAGCTCGACGGGGTTCTCGGGATCGGTGTAGACATCGCCGATATCGGTGCGGTCGATGCCCACGACGGCAGCGATGTCGCCAGCGCCGACTTCCTGGCACTCGGTACGGCCCAGGTAGTCGAAGGTAAAGAGCTGCTTGACGGTAGCGGTGGCGCTGGAGCCGTCGTTCTTCACAACCAGGATCTGGTCGCCCTGGTGGATGGCGCCGGAGTACACGCGACCGATGCCGATACGGCCAACGAAGTTGGAGTGGTCGATGGTCACGCACTGCATGGCCAGCGGGGCGTTCTCGTCAACCTCGGGCGCGGGCATGTCGTCGATAATCATATCGAGCAGCGGATACATGTCCATGTTGCCGTCGTTAGGATCAAGGCGGGCAAAGCCATTCATGGCGCTGGCGTAGACCACGTGCTCCATGGCGAACTCAAGCTGGTCGTCGGTGGCGCCTAGGTCGGCCATAAGGTCGAGGCAGTCGTTGTAGGCCTTCTCGGGGTTAGCGCCCGGACGGTCGATCTTGTTGATGACGATCATGATCTTAAGGCCGGTGTCGATAGCGTGACGCAGCACGAAGCGGGTCTGGGGCATGGGGCCCTCAAAAGCGTCGACCAGCAGCAGGGCGCCGTCGGCCATACGCAGCACGCGCTCGACCTCGCCGCCGAAGTCGGCGTGGCCCGGGGTGTCGATGACGTTGATCTTGACGTCCTTGTACTCGATAGAGATGTTCTTGGCGAGAATCGTAATGCCGCGCTCGCGCTCCTGGTCGTTGGAATCCAGGACGCGGTCCTCGACCTGCTGGTTGGCACGGAAGGCGTCCGTGGCACGCAGGAGCTTGTCGACCATCGTCGTCTTGCCGTGGTCGACGTGGGCGATGATGGCGATGTTCCTCAGATTGTCTACGCGCATGTAGTTCCCCTATCTTCTATCCATATACAAACGGCACGCGTATGCGGCCCGCCCAGCGATACAACGCTCAGCGGGAATATTGAGCCTTTTACCGAAAACTCGTTTATTTTAGCGATTTTAGATGAGAGGGGTTTCCTCACCTGCAGGTTCAGGGTCGCTCCACATAAAACCATCGCCGGCGCCCATGCCCTCATACAGCACATATGCCGAAAAACCACTCTCGAGCGTGGTTTCGAAGAAGCTCACGAGCAGAGCATCGTGATAGCCGCCGTCAATCTCGACGCAGCCGGTGTAGCCGATGGCATAGCGGGCGATACGGCCCAGGCCCTCGTCCTTAAGACCCATCTTGTGCTCGGAAATAAAGTTGGTGGCCGCCTCCAGGCACGCCTCTTCGCCGTCCTCGTCGAGCGCCGCCAGATATCGGTTGGAAGCAGCGTCCTCAATCGCCACAACTACGCCCGGATTCTCGCCGGCGGCAAGGTCGTCCAAGAACGCACCAATCAGGTCACACACCATGGCGTCGAGCTCGGCGGAGACGTTACCGGCGTCCTGCATATCCTGTGCCATCTTTAGACCTTCCCATCGAGTCTGGCGTCATTACAGTTCTTGTGCCTCGGCGGCGATCTTAGCGGCAGCGTCGCGGGTGCGCATCATATCCATCGCGCGCTTGTCGAGCACCTTGATCTGACTGGTCAGCATGACCGCATCGACCACACCCCAGATCACGAGGCCCGTAGAGATCGAAAACCCAAGCGCACCAACTGTACCACGAAGGCGCGAGCAGATTGCCGCGACAAGGACGGAGACGACAACCATCTTGATAAACGAGCCGCGGCGCTCGCGAAGCGTGCGGGCCTGCGTCACATAGGCAATGCGAGCCGCCTCAGAAGCCTCCGAGCGCATCTGGGCCTCGCGGGCGATCGCAGCCGCCTCAGCCGACATACCGCCGGCCATCAGCGAACGCTCCGCAACCTGGACGCCCCGCATTTAGAAATCATCAGGGGAGAGCGTATGGACGAACTCGTCGAACTTCTCGAACTCTTGCTCGTCGTCGACTTCCTCGGCATGGGCAGAAACGGTGCCCAGGCGATTCATGATGTCGTCCTCCACAAACATGGGGGCATTGCTGCGCACGGCAAGGGCAATGGCATCGCTGGGACGGGCATCGATCTTGCGCTCGTCACCATCGGCCAGTATGACGATCGTCGCGTAGAACACCGGCGGCTCGGCGCGAACGATCTCGATGCGCTCGAGCTTAGCGCCCAGGGCGCCAACAGTATCGAGCAACAGGTCATGGGTAATCGGGCGCTCGGCGCGACCGCTATCGATGCCGCGGCTGATGGCAGCAGCTTCAAACGAACCAGTTTGAATGGAAAGGGAACGCAGTGGCGCGGGCGAGTCCGATTTGCTGCAGCGCTCGCGAAGCACGATAAGCGATGGCACGGGACCGGCGGCCATGACGATGGTCTCTATGTCGACACGAACCATGGAACACCTCCGGTACGTAGCGGTTAACACGCGGCAAGGTCGCCGCATTGAATAGCTATACTACCCAATCTTTCGCACAGCACACAAAACCAAACTGAGATTTACCGCAGACAAGAAAAAAGCCCCGAGACAACGCCCCAGGGCTCTTCACAATATAAATGATGGACCTAACAAAATTCGAACTTGTGACCTCCCGGTTATCAGCCGGACGCTCTAACCAACTGAGCTA
>CANNPG010000080.1:0-5954 GCA_947507375.1 uncultured Collinsella sp.
ATCTTGAACACCTTTCGCTCTTAACTAGGTGTCCAATTCATCATACCCACTCCACCTTTCGCTCTTAACTAGGTGTCCAATTCATCATACCCACTCCACAGTCCGGACCGCCCCGCGGTCCAACTTTCTGTCCGCACCCCCAATCAATCCCTAATTCACCGCAACTTATGGAGTTGAGGATGATTTAGCTAGTTGCGAAGGGCGTTATCGAGGGTGGCGGCCACGATCAGTGGGTTGTCAGTGCCGGCGAAAAGGCGGATGGTGCTCCCCTGCTTGCCGCGTGGGGCCGAAAGGCGCGTCGCCGCGCCGCCGGCGGGCGATGTGCGGAACTCCCCCGACAAAGCATCGAACAGCCCCCCTGCGCTAAGCTCGATAAGATCAAATTCAACTGCCGGGCCAAAGCCGTGCTCGAGGATTCCCGTTGCAACCGCATGATCAGGATGCGAGCTCAGTCCGGGATAGCGCACGCTGCGCACCATCTCGTTGGCGGCCAGATACTCGGCTAGCGCACGGGCGCGAACAAAATGCGCCTGCATGCGGACATCGAGCGAGTCCAGCCCGCGCTCCAGTACACCGGCCTCGTCAGCAGGCATATCAAGCTTGGCCAAGCCACAGCCCTCAAGCAGGGCATGCGCGCACTCAGCCGCGGCATCCACGCGATGGCGCTTGAGCTGCGAGCGCGCGACCGATACGGCAACCAACTTGCGCGGAGCCTTGCCGGCGCACACGCGGTCGAGCGCCTCGAGCGACAGCACGGCACCCAAACGCAGCGGATCGCAGCCAAAAGCCGACGCTACCGTGTTATCCACCACAAACAGCGCATGGGCCTCACGAGCAGCGCGGCCCAGAGCGCGCAGATCGGGCACACGCAGACCAAACCCGCCGATGGAGTTGACGAACCACCACAAGTGCGGACCCTCGACATCAAACGAAGCATCAAAGCCCTCGGACGCAGCGGCAAACGCCTCGACGGACGGCGAGCCCACCAGCGCGACATCGCAACCATCAAAGCCGTGCGCAAACGCATCGGTAAAGTCATCGGCAAACGCAACCAGGAGATCGCCGGGACGTACAATCCCCAGCTGCGACAGCGCCGCCGGCACATGCGAGGCCGCAACAAGTCGCGCCCCTCGCGCGCCGGTCCTTACAGCCCAGGCCTCTTCTAGCTGCTGTACATCCACAAGGCACCGCCCCTTCATAAGCAAAAACCCACGATGCGGGTGTTCCCCGCATCGTGGGCAACGGCTGCAGTATAGCGCCGATATGCGACGAATCGCCTAGATGTTGAGCGCGTGGTAGGTCACGTTCGCACCCGGAGTGTCAACGGTCACGCCATAGGCCTCGGGATAGATGCGCGTCGAAAACACGAGCGAGCCATCGTTCACAAACACCTCGACCGAAGAGACATCGCCAACAATGCGCACATTGCGTACCTCGTCGACGGGCTCCCAGCGCACGGTACGACCGCAGCCGGCAGAAGCGCGACCCTCATCGGTAAATCGCATCTCAAAGCGCGAGGGCAGTTCGTCCCCAGCGGGCACAAACGCCAGATTCAGCTCGCCATCAACGGTCGCGGCAAACGCGCCGTCGACACCGTCGACAACAACATCAAAGCAAGTATCGCCGGCAACCTCCAACGAGCCCGCCCCCACACGCACCGAGGCATAATGGTGCTCAATCTCGCGCGCCGGCTGCTGTAGCACCACGCCGCCCGCACCGGCTGTAAGCTCACGCGGCACCGTCATGCAGTGCTGCCAGCCGCACGCCACGGTAGGCGCGTTGCCATAGGTCGGCTCATCGGGCATGCCCATCCAGCCGATTAGAATATGGCGACCGTCCTCGGCCGTGAACTCCTGCGGAGCATAGAAGTCAAAACCAGCGTCCCACAGGCGGAACTCGCCCAGCTCATAGGCACCGTCACCACCGGTAATGTCGCCCGTTACAGACATGTAGCCAGCAGCGTAAACGTTGCCGCGGTCCCAACGACCGCCCTCAAGACCCTGGGGCGAGAAGGACAGGTACTTCGTCGGTGCGCCGCCATCCGCCTCAAGCTCAAGGTATCCCGGGCACTCCCACATAAAGCCAAAACGCTCGGACGTAGACACGCGGCTCTCGAGCTCCCAACTCAGCATATCGGCCGAGCCATACACCAGGATCTCGCCCACATCGCGCCCGGCACCCTCGCCGTGCATGGCGCAAAATCGACTATCGACATGCGGCCCATCCACGCGACGACGCGCGCCCAGCACCATGTGGTAACGCCCATTATCATCGCGCCACACCTTGGGATCGCGCACATGGCAGGTCAAATCCTCGGGATAATCCTCGGACGCCAGCACCACACGCTTTTGGCCGAACTCCCGACCGGCAAGGCCATCAACGCTCTCGACATAAACAGTATCGGCGCGGCGGCCGGTATTGACGTAGTCGTACGTGCCGTCTGCATCGGAGAGTTTAACGTTGCCTGTGTACAGTACGCGAATGCGGCCGTCCTCGGCAAGCGCGGAGCCCGAATACACGCCATGGCAATCGAACGGCTCGTCGGGCAGCAGCGGGGCGCCAACGTAGTCCCACGTCATAAGATCGCGGCTTGTGGCATGGCCCCACATCTTGACGCCACCCTCGACATCAAACGGCGCATACTGAAAATAGGCATGGAACACGCCGCCCGCTTGGCAAAGACCATTGGGGTCGTTGAGCCAGCCCGCCGGCGGCATAATATGGAAGCGCTGGCCATATGCGCCATGACCGCACTCAGAGGCGGCGGTGTCAACAGCAGCAACCAGCTTTGCAAGGTCGCGGCCAAGTGCATTAGACATATCAAAGTCCTAACGGATCGAAAGTAACAAGGCGCCAGAGATCGACACCAGATACGGGAAACGCCCGCGAGCATACAACCCGCGGGCGCCCCTCAATCAAAAGCTCTTAGGCCTGCTCGGAAGCCTTGGGCTCGTCCTTGTACAGGACAAACGAGACGGCAAAGGAAACCAGCGCGGCGACCGCAAACATGATCGCGTACTGCACGGGCTGGGCCAGGCACAGCAGGATACCGAAGATGCCGGTAACGCCGGTGCCAGAAGCAGCAAGCGAGGTGAGTGCGCAGACCAGGGCACCGCAACCGCCGCCGATGCAGCCGGCGATGAAGGGCTTAAAGAAGCGCAGGTTCACACCGAAGATGGCAGGCTCGGTAATACCCATGAAGGCGGACAGGGCCGAAGGAAGCGCCAGGCCCTTGATCTTGGCATCGCGGGTCTTAAAGGCAACGGCGAGCGCGGCGCCACCCTGGGCGATGTTGGCGGCACTGGCGATGGGCAGCCAATAGGTCACACCGTACTGGGCAAGCTGACCCAGGTCGATGGCGGTGTACATCTGGTGGATACCGGTAACGACCGTGGGGGCATAGAACAGGCCGACGATAAAGGAACCGATGCCGAAGGGCAGGGTCAGCAGGGCCTGGATCAGACCGAGGATGGCGTTCTCGGCCCAGACAAAGATGGGGCCGACGGCAACGAGCGTCACGAGCACGGTCACGAACACCGAGACGAGCGGAGTCACAAAGAGGTCGAACATCTCGGGAACGATCTTGTGCAGACGCTTCTCGAGGAAGGCCAGAATGGCGCAGGCGATAACGATGGGGATCACATGGCCCTGATAGCCGACCCACTCAAAGCTGTACACACCGGGAATAACAGTAACCATGGTCTGAACGCCCTCGGAAGCAACCGTGTAGGCGCTCTGCAGCGAGGAGTTGATGAATGCACCACCGACGACAGCGCCCAGATACGGGTTGGCGCCAAAGGCCTAGCGGCGGAGTAACCGATCAGGATCTGCAGAATGCCAAAGGACGTGCCCGAGACCAAGTCGGCAATCTTATAAATAAAGTTATTGGTGTCGAGCGCGATAAAGCCGTTGGAGGCCATGAAGTTGAGGGCGCTCATAATGCCCAGCAGCAGGCCCGAAGCCACGATGGCGGGGATGATGGGAACAAAGACGTCGCCGAGCACCTTAATGGCACGCATAAAGATGTTCTGCTGCTGAGCCGCGGCCTCCTTTACCTCGGCCTTGGTGGCAGCCTCGACGCCGCTGAGCGCGATGAACTCTTCGTAGACCTTGTTGACGGTGCCAGTGCCAAAAATAATCTGGAGCTGGCCCTGGGCCTCAAAGACGCCCTTGGCGCCGTCGATATTCTCGAGGGCCTCCTTGTCGACCTTGGCGTTATCGGCAATCACCAGGCGCAGACGGGTGGCGCAGTGTGCGGCCGAAATAACGTTGTCGGCGCCACCGATGTTGTCGAGCACCTCTTGGGCTGTTTTGCGGTAGTCCATGACTTCCCTTTCCTCCAACGGGCGCATGTGCACCCGGCCATCTTTGACACATACACTGTAATCGTTTTCAGTTTGATATGACTGTAATCGTTTTCATAGTAGGGTGAACGGTAGGAAAAAGCCGGCGAAAGGTAGTTTTGAAGCAAAAACAGGGGTCTCAGAGGCAGGCAGACGCGCCCAAGGCCTAGACATTCATAAGCTGATGGCCGAGCTTGAGCGTCTTGAGACCGCTCTCCCCCTCCTCGCCATCGAGCGCGTTGAGCAACATATTGGTCGCCTCGACGCCACTGGTCAGGTAGCCGTAATGCACGGTGGGAATGCCGCCCGTCAGCGCGCGCAAAAATGCGTTGTCGCCGAAGCCGCTCACGCGACGCACGCCCTCGCCCATGCCACGCACCTCGTCAAGAGCGCGCAGGGCGCCGGCAGCCATAGTGTCGGTCGCGCACGCGATAAACGAAACATCGGGGGCATCGGCAAGCAGCTCGCGCGCAGCGCGATAGCCCGAGTCGAGCGTAAACGAGCCCAGGCGAATCAAGGCGGCATCGAGCGGGTTACCCGCGGCGCGCAAGCCGGCCTCAAAACCGCGACGGCGGTCATAACCGGCCGCGCGGTCCTCTTCGGTAACTCCGATGTAGGCGATCTTGCCATCCACCCGACCCGCAAGCGCACGGCCGAGCTCAAAGGCAGCCTCGTAATCGTCGTGATAGACGCACGCCGCGCCCTCGACATGTTGGCCGATCAACACAATGGGCACACGGCACGACTCAATCGCGCGACGGTGCTCGTCGGTGATCATGGTTGCCACCAGCACAATGCCATCGACCGGGTGGTTTTGGAATAAATCGAGGTATTCGAGCTCGCGATCGGCCGCGTTGTCGGTATTGGCAAGCAGCATCTGGTAGCCACGGCGACCGAGCACCTGGCCAATACCGGCGGTAATGCGGCTCACGGATTCGGAGTTGATCTTAGGTACGATGACGCCAATGAGCTTGGTGGAACCGGTGCGCAGCGCGCGAGCCTGGCTGGACCGCACGTATCCGGTCAGCTCGATTGCATGCTTAATGCGCTCGGCCTTGTCCGCCGAGATATATCCACCGTTGAGGTAGCGCGAGACGGCGGCGCTCGAAACGCCGGCCAGCTCGGCCACATCTTTCATCTTTACCACGAGTACCCCCGTCGTTGAAATCGCTTTCACCATGATACCCGTGCGAGCGACCGCATGACGTAGTGATTGCATGATAGAGAAACGCGCGGAAACTAATGAGTCACTTGAGACGTGTCTGGTGATAAGCACTTCGCAGCCAGTTTTACCAGACGAGAATCACCCTAGCTGCATAATCGAAGAATACGCCCATGCAAAGATTGACCTGAGCAGAGCCTCGCGGACGTTTCCTAGAAGGCCTCGGTGCCGAGCCTCGATGAGGCGCAGGACGGCCTCATGCCGGAGTTGCCGCATCAAGCATAGCCAACGAAGCGCGGGCGGGACGCCGCCAATGACCAACGCCCTAACAGTCAGTTACTCCTGACCATTCCCCTGTTTTAAGTTCCGGCGACCTGCGGTTTTGTTACCGAAATCGGGTTGCGCTCAGTGGTTTCCGGTTTTCCCCGCACCTCCGAAATAACGACTCC
>CANNPG010000081.1:0-5901 GCA_947507375.1 uncultured Collinsella sp.
CTGGGCGCCATAGACCGACTTGCCGTCGACCTTGACCTCAATCCACGCGGTCTTTCCCTTGGCAACGGAGACCTTGACCTTCGTTACCTCGTTCTCTTCCTTTTTAGCCGTCGTCTTGGTGGCGTCCGAATCGGTCGACTCATCCGTCGCCTCATCGGTGTCTTCGTCCTCGTCAACCGTTTCGGTCTTCTTAGAAGACTTCTTGGTCGTCGTCTTGGTAGCAGCGGGCGTCTCGGGCGTGGTCTCGGGCGTCGAAGATGCGCAGCCACGCAGAAGCACCACGATGAGCACAATCAACAGCAGCGCAACGGCACCGATGCCGGCGTAGATGATACGCGGATCGAGCCCGTTGTTTTGAGGAGTACGTGACCCGCCGCGTCCACGACCGGAACTGCTGCGGCCGCCTCCCTGAGGCATACGACCGCGATTGCTATCGGGACGGCCGCGATAGCCGCCCTGGCCCTGAAGGCTGCGTTGACCCGAGCGGGGCGCAAGCTCACCGCGGCATTGATAGCCACGCTGGCCCGAACGCGGAGCCGAAGAGCGCTGGCCATACGGCTGTGATTGAGAGCGAAGACGCGGCGTCACCTGCGTGGTATCGGCATCCGCATAGCCACCGCGAGAGCGTCCGGCGGAGGCACCACGGTAACCGCGATCGGAATAGCCGCCGTCGCCGTAGCCGGCACGAGGGTCACGCGCTACACCGCGGGCAGCGGGAAGTGCACGGTCCTCGGGCATCGGCGTACTGCGGAACCGGTCACGCTGTGAGCGAATCTCCTCGCCCGAACCCGTCTCGGTAATATAACCGGCCTGCTGAGGACGCTGTCCATAGCGGGTCGAACGACCGCCCTGAACCATCAGGAAGCGCCCGTTGTCGACCGAGGAACGCGAATTGACGTAGCCGGCGGCGTCCTGAAAACGACCGCCCTGCTGCGACGTCTCGCGTTCGTATGCCATCAGGTCGTCAAAGTAGGCATTGACGACCTCGCGCGGATTGAGGCCCAAAAAGCGAGCATAGCTCGAAATCATGCCCTGCGCATAGCCGCGCGGCGGCATCGAAGCAAAGTTACCGGTCTCGAAAAACTCGATGATCTGCGGCCTGATTTTGATGGTGTTGGCGACCTGCTGAATGGAAAGGCCCATTCGGCGACGCTGCTCGAGCAGCATGTCACCAAAGCGTGCAGCCATCAGAATCCTCCAAACTCACGATCTTCACGTGCCATCTCGGCGTCGACAGACTCCAGCGCGGCAAGCCCCTCCTCGTCCAACAGGACCTCGCGCGGCTTGGAACCGTCGGGCGGGCCGACGACACCCTTTTCTTCCAGCATGTCCATAATACGCCCGGCACGCGCGTAGCCAACCTTCAGACGACGTTGCAGGCCAGATGTGGAGCCAAGCTGCGATTCCACCACAATATGGGCGGCTTCCCAAATGAGCGGATCATCGTCTTGCGGCTCGGCTACTCCGGTGCGGACAATGCCGCCGCCACCCGCCATGGACATGGAAGCGGGCGCCACGGCAGACAGAATCTCCTCGTGGTAGTCGGGCTCGCTCTGCGACTTGACGAACTCGACAATCTCATTGATTTCATCGTCCGAGACAAAGCAGCCCTGGATACGGCGAGGCTTGCCCCAGTCGACCTTGGAGAACAGCATGTCGCCCAAACCGGTAAGCTTTTCGGCACCCATCTGGTCGATGATGACGCGCGAGTCGATGCCCGTGGCGACGTTAAAGGCGATGCGATTGGTGATGTTGGCCTTGATGAGGCCCGTCACCACGTTTGAGCTGGGACGCTGCGTGGCCACGATAAGATGAATACCGGCGGCACGGCCCAGCTGTGCAATACGCACGATCGAGGCCTCGACATCCTTACCGGCGACCATCATCAGGTCCGAGAGCTCGTCAATGATGATGACCAGGTAGGGCATCTTTTGCGGCGGATTGTCGTAATGCTCAAACTCGCCGGCGGCCTGCTTTTCGTTGTAGGTCGAGATCTTACGCACGTTGAGACGCTCGAAGACCTTCAGGCGACGCTCCATCTCGGACACGGCCCATTGCAGAGCGCTCGCGGCCTGCTTGGGCTCGGTCACCACGGGCACATAGAGATGCGGCAGTCCGTTATAGCCCGCAAGCTCGACGCGCTTGGGGTCGACCATGATCAGGCGAACGTCCTCGGGAAGAGTACGCATGAGCAGAGTCGTGATGATGGAGTTGATCATCACCGACTTACCAGAACCGGTCGTACCGGCAATCAACAGGTGGGGCATCTTGGCAAGGTCGGCGACAACCGGCGTGCCCTCGGCATCGCGGCCGATGGCGAGCTCGAGCGGACCGCCCTTCACATAGGGCAGCACGTCGCCCAGGTTGACGTTCTGGCGCTTGCGGTTGGGAATCTCGATGCCCACGAGCGAGGTGCCGGGGATCGGGGCAAAGATACGTACCGACTGGGCAGCGAGCGAAAGCGCGATATCGTCCTCGAGGCTCGAAATCTTGCTCACGCGCTCGCCCTCACCAGGTTGCAGCTTAAAGGTCGTCACCGTGGGGCCGGCGATCCAGCCGACCACGCGGGCACTGCGGCCAAACTCAAGCAAGGTGGATTGCAGTGACTCAGCGGTCTGCTCCAACTCCTTGTCCGAAGACGCGGCGGAAGCCGACTGCGGGTTGGCATGCAGGATTTCGAGCGGCGGAAGCTTGAGGCCGTCCTCTTCTTCGCCCTCGTTATCTGCGGCGCCACCGTCCGCTCCCCCATCGCTAGCCGCAGCCGATTCGACGGCACTCGAGGCAGGCGCATCGGCAACCTTGGGATGCTTCAAGAAGTCGGGAATCTGAGGTGCTGCCGAGACAGGATTCACGGCAAACGGCGGCTCGAACTCGTCGATCTTATCGGGGTCGTCTTCCATCGAAAGCTGGCCGGTTACCTGGTCGCGCTTTGCATGGCGACGCGGCAGCAAAGTTGTCTTTGCGGTCTCAATCGGAGCCTCGTCGTCCTCGTCATCGCCCTCGGTGAGCTCAATCTCGCTATCGGACCAAGACGGGTCGGGCTCGCTTGTATTGAGCTTAGGCGCAGCCTTGCCCTTCTTGGCATGGCGGCGCGGCAGCAGCGTCGTCTTAGCGCGCTCAACCTCAACCGACTCGGACACGTCGACAAACGGATTCTCGTCCTCGTCGTCATCGTCCAAAACCGGGTCCACATCGTTGCCCATGACCGTGGTCACGGCAGCATCGGAGCCCTTTTGACGAAGAATGCTCAGGTGCGGACGGGCAACGCCGGGCACCGACAGGGCTTCGTCGTCACCCCACGGGCTGGCGTTGACATCGGCACGACGGCGCTCGGCAAAATCGGCCGCACGGTCGCGAGCAGAGCGCAGCACGCCACCCACCGAAAAGCCGATGATGACCAAGCCCACGACGACAAGGCCCAACAGGACTACCATCGCGATAGGCTTACCCAGGGCATTCTGCAGCGCACTCGCAATAAACGCACCGATGTAGCCACCCGAGGCGGACAAATTTTGCGGCGTGAACATAAGGTCACACGAGACACTCGTACCCGGCACCATCAGCGAAAGAATGGAGACGACGGCGATAAAGACCACGGCTCCGCCCGCAACAGAGCGCACGTTGAGCGGCGAGTCCTCGCCTAAAAAGAGCGTGGCGGCAAACAGCAAAATAACGATCGGCAGCACGTAGGCGCCCAGACCAAAGCCCAGGTGGTAGAAACCGGCAACCGCAGCCGTAACGGGTGCAGTCGCCGGCGAAATCACGGCAATGAAGGACGCAATCGCCAAAACGGCGATGACCACGCCGGCGATATCGCGGTTGGCCGAGGGCTCGACCAGGGGCTCAAAATCGTCGAAGTCGGTCTCGTGGCCCTTATTGGCACGAAGATGGGAACCGGCACCCTTAGCAGATGCCGGTTGGTTATTGGCCTTATTGCCTTTGGCGTTTTGTGCAGATCCGCGCGCCAAACTAAACCTCCATGACGACCGGGATGATCATCGGACGGGTGCGCGTACGGCTCCAAATAAAGTTGGAGAGCGAATCGCGCACGGCCTTGCGAATGGCATCGGAGCCGCTGCTCGTAAAGCTGAACTTGCCCTTCTCGATCGTCTTCATGATGGACGCGGAGGCATCCTCGGAGAACTGGTCGTCGATGGCAAACGAGACGCCGCGGCCCGAGAACTCGATGGCCTCGATCTTCTTGTGCTTGAGCGAGACGATAGCAACGGCCGTGACCATGCCGTCGTTGGCGAGCTTCTGGCGATCGCGCAGGACGATGGGGTCGGTATCGCCGATACGCAGGCCGTCGACGTAGACGACGCCGGACTCGACGGGCGTACCGCGCTTGACGATACCGCCGCGCATCTCGAGCGTGTCGCCGTTATCGAGGATAAAGATATGATCGTCCTTGATGCCCATCTTGCGGGCCAGCTGGGCATGGGCGCGCAGATGCACGGCCTCACCGTGAACCGGCATAAAGTACGTGGGCTTGGCCATGGCCATCAGGAGCTTGAGCTCCTCCTGGCTGCCGTGGCCCGAAACGTGGACGAGAGCGCGGTTCTTATCCCACACGTCGCAGCCGAGCTTGGCCAGGCTGTTGACGACCTGCTGGACGGCCTTCTCGTTGCCGGGAACGGGAGTTGCTGAGAGGATGACGGTATCGCCCTCGTGGATGGAAAGCGTCTTGTGCTCGCCGTTGGCCATACGGGACAGCGCCGACAGCGGCTCGCCCTGCGAACCGGTGCACATGACGACGATCTTATCGTCGGGCAGGTTATCAATGTCGAAGGCATCGATGATATCGGCATCGTCGATGTTGAGGTAGCCCAGCTCGCGCGCGACGCGGGTGTTGGTGAGCATGGAGCGACCGGTCACAACGACCTTACGGCCGCACTTGCGGGCGGCATCGCAGATCTGCTGCAGGCGATGGATATGGCTCGAGAACGACGCGACGAACACGCGACCCGGGGCGTTCTTGATGGCATGCAGCAGGTTGGGACCAACCTCGGCCTCGGACTTGGTAAAGCCAGGAACCGTGGCATTGGTGGAGTCGGAAAGCAGCAGATCGATGCCCTGCTTGGCAAAGCGGCTGATAGCGGCATAGTCGGGCGTGACGCCGTCGATGGGCGTCTGGTCGAGCTTAAAGTCGCCGGTGTGCATAACGGTGCCCTGATTGGTGCGGATGAACACGCCCAGAGCGCCGGGGATGGAGTGCGTCATCGAGAAGAAGTCGAGCGAGATGCCACCGAGGTTGACATGGCTGCCGCCCTTGACCTCGCGGAACTTGGGTGCGCGGATGCGGAACTCAGAAAGCTTGCCCTCGATAAAGCCAAGCGTCAGCTTGCTCGAGAAGATGGGCACCTTGTTGTTGAGGTCCTGCAGCAGGTACGGAAGCGAACCGGTGTGGTCCTCGTGGCCGTGGGTGACGACGATACCGCGGAGCTTCTCCTCGTTTTCAAGAACGTAGGTGTAGTCAGGAAGCACCAGGTCGATACCGGGCTGGGAGTCGTCGGGGAACATGAGGCCAGCGTCGACGAGCACCATGTCGTCGCCGCACTCGAAGACCGTCATGTTCTTGCCGATGCCGTCAAGGCCGCCGAGCGGAATGATCTTCAAGGGAGATGATTTTTTAGCTGCCATAGGTTAGTGTGGTTTCCTTTCTTCGAAACGGGTCTGGAACAACCGACGGGGCGCTTCTGGCAAACCGACCGCCGGGAACGTACAAACATGCATCACAGAGTCGATGCAATAACCACAGTATGATACCCATTTGCACAACAACAGACCACCCATGCATCAAAGCCCCATCTGAACCTGTGTATCCCGCCGGTCAGGGCTCAGCGGCCCCGGCACGCGCTAAGCTTCCTGCTCTACCGCCCTGCTCCCGACCCCCCCCACATC
>CANNPG010000082.1:0-5886 GCA_947507375.1 uncultured Collinsella sp.
TTCCCCGCCACCTTGAATTGACTAGGACCTCTGCAAAGGGGTCCTTTTCTTTTATGCAGCCCCCACATGGAATCGAACCCCGTGAGGGCGCGGGGCTGAGTAAACGCGTAAGCGTTTGCCAGCGCAGCTCGCAAGGCGCGTAAGCGCCGCAGCGGTCCGTCCGCGCAGCGCGCGGACGCGATTCCCTTCCCCGCCACCTTGAATTGACTAGGACCTCTGCAAAGGGGTCCTTTTCTTTTATCGAGGACTCTGCGGAAATTGCGTCCCAGATCCCGCGCTCATAACGGGATGCATTTTCCGGCCGCCTACTTCCGGCGCATATGTACATCTCGGCGCGCCATCTCGGGCCCGCCCAGATATTCCTCCCGCTTTTGCGCCACTTTACAGACCGTTCGGTCGTCTGTCCGCACGCGCGGGTATACTCAAAACGATACTTTTCCTGTGCAATACGATGCAGGCTCGGCCTGCACGATCCGAAGGGGGCAGTGATGGAGAGGATACTCGGCGTTAATCTCTCTGGCTGGTTTATTCCCGAGCCTTGGGTGACCCCGTCGCTATACGCGGCGACCGGTGCATCCAACGCGGCCGAGCTGCAGGAGGCCATGGGCACCGCCGCCTATAACGAGCGCATGCGCCGTCATTACGAGACGTTTGTGAGCGAGGACGATTTCCGTCGCATGGCGCAGATCGGTCTCAATGCCGTGCGTCTGCCGGTGTCCTGGTATGCCTTTGGCTCGCAGGAGTCCGATGCGTCCTACATCTCGGTTGTCGACTACATTGACCGTGCGATTGAGTGGGCTGCCAAGTACGACATCCGCGTGCTGCTTGATCTGGCAACTGTGCCCGGTGGCCAGGGCGATTCCAATGATTCGCCCGCCACGCCAGAGGCTGTTGCCGAGTGGCATTCGTCCACCAACGGTCGTCATGTCGCGCTCGACGTGCTCGAGCGTCTGGCCGATCGCTACGGCGAGGCCGAGAGCCTGCTGGGCATTGAACTGCTGGATACGCCGCAGATGAGTGTCCGCAAGAGCCTCTTCACCATGACGGATGGCATTCCGGCGCACTACCTGCGCAACTTCTATCGCGATGCCTATGAGCTCGTCCGTTCATATATGCCCGAGGATAAGATCGTCGTCTTCTCGTCGTCGGGGCATCCCAGCGAGTGGAAGCATTTTATGCGCGGCGCCAAGTACAAGAACGTCTACATGGACCTTCACCTGTACCATTACCGCGACGAATATGCGCTCGATATCACGAGCCCCCGCGGGCTGACGACGGCGATTTCGCGCAACAAGCGCGAGCTCAAAGAAGCGATTTCGACTGGGTTCCCCGTGCTGGTGGGCGAATGGTCGGGCGCGGCGATCTTTGCCAACTCGTCGGTTACGCCCGAGGGCCGCAATGCCTACGAGCGCGTGTTTATCGCCAACCAACTGGCTTCGTTTGCGCCGGCTGCCGGTTGGTTCTTCCAAACGTGGAAGACCGAGAAGCGCATTGCAGCATGGGACGCCCGCGCGGCGCTCGGTACGCTCGAGCGCGGCATGATTGAATAGGTTGATATGACGCAAAACAGCGCCCATACGGGCAAACTCTATGTGGTCGGCACGCCCATCGGCAACTTGGGCGACCTGTCCCCGCGCGTTGGCGAGGCCTTTGCCGCTGCCGATGTCATCTGCTGCGAAGACACGCGTGTGACGTCAAAGCTGCTGATGCACCTGGGCATTTCCAAGCCGCTTGTCCGTTGCGACGAGAATGTGATCGCCAGCCGCGCCGCCGGCCTGGTCGACCGTCTGCTGGCGGGGGAGACCCTCGCCTTTGCCTCGGACGCCGGCATGCCGAGCGTGTCCGATCCCGGCCAGGCGCTGGTCGAGGCGGCACGTGAGGCCGATGTGCCCGTAGAAGTTATTCCCGGGCCCTCCGCTTGCGTCACGGCGCTCGTTTCGTCCGGCATTCCCTGTGAGCATTTTTTCTTTGAGGGCTTTTTGGGCCGAAAGCACGGCGACCGCGTGCGTCGTTTGCAGCGCCTTGCCGTGGTTCCCGGCGCACTCATCTTCTACGAGTCTCCACATCGCATCGTGGCGACGCTCGAGGCCGTGGCAGAGGTTTTTCCCCAGCGTGAGGTTGCCGTCTGCCGCGAGCTCACCAAGCTGCACGAGGAGGTCTTGCGCGGGCCCGCCGCCCAGCTCGCCGAGGAGCTGCGTGCTCGCGGCGAGGTAAAGGGCGAGATTGCGCTGGTCATCGCGCCGCCGAGCGAGGATGAGGAGGCCGGTGCCGTGCCGGTTGGCGCCGCGGCAACGGATCACGACGAGGCCCTGCGCGAGGATATCCGCGCCGCGCTCGAGGAGGGGGAGCCCGCGTCTGCGGTGGCCAAGCGCCTGTCTCAGAAGTATTCGCGCCGCAAGCGCGATGTCTATGCCATGGTGCTCGATATGCAATAGATGGAGGATATCCAGCCCTTGCGCTAGAATCATCCTCTGTATGCAACGTTTTTCTGGAGGACAAACCCCATGGATCAAAGCAAGCCTTCGTTCTTTATCACGACGCCCATCTACTACGTCAACGCCGATCCGCACCTGGGCACGGCTTATTCCACCATCATCGCCGACGTTCAGGCCCGTTATCGTCGCTCCGCCGGCTATAACGTCAAGTTCCTGACCGGCATGGACGAGCACGGCGAGAAGGTCGCCGAGGCCGCAGCCAAGCATGGCATGACGCCGCAGGAGTGGACCGACAGCCAGGCCCCGCACTTCAAGGAGCTTTGGAGCAAGCTCGAGATTTCCAACGACGACTTCATCCGCACCACCGAGCCGCGCCAGCATCATGCCGTGCAGTACCTGTGGGAGCGCATGAAGGAGTCCGGTTACCTGTATAAGGGCAGCTACGACGGCTGGTATTGCGTGCCTGATGAGACCTACTTCACCGATACACAGGTCCAGAAGGGCGACGAGGAGTACGGCAGCGTCGGCCAGCACCTGTGCCCCGACTGCCACCGTCCGCTTGAGCGCGTGCAGGAGGAGTCCTACTTCTTTAAGCTTTCCGCCTTCCAGGACAAGCTGCTCAAGCTCTATGACGAGCACCCCGACTTTGTCGAGCCTGCGTTCCGCATGAACGAGGTTCGCAGCTTTGTCGAGGGCGGCCTTAACGACCTATCCGTGAGCCGCACGAGCTTCGACTGGGGCATTCAGGTCCCGTTTGACGAGGGTCACGTGACCTACGTGTGGTTCGATGCACTGCTCAACTATATGACGGCCGTCGGCTACGGTGTCGACACCGACGAGGCGCGTGCCGAGCTGGCCTATCGCTGGCCCGCACAGTTCCACATCGTGGGTAAGGACATCATCCGCTTCCACTGCGTCATTTGGCCCGCCATGCTCATGGCCATCGGCGAGGCCCTGCCCGAGCACGTCTTTGCCCACGGCTTCCTGACCGTGCGCAATGCCGAGACCGGCAAGGCCGAGAAGATGTCCAAGAGCCGCGGCAACGCCATCGCTCCGCAGGACGTTATCGACATGCTGGGCGTCGAGGGCTATCGCTACTACTTCATGACCGACGTCGTTCCCGGTACCGACGGCGCCATCAGCTTCGATCGCATGGAGCAGGTCTACAACGCCGACCTGGCCAACAGCTGGGGCAATCTGATTTCGCGTTCGCTCAACATGAGCGCAAAGTACTTTGACGGTTGCGCCCCGGCTAAACCGGCGTCTGCCGACGCGTTCGACAACCCGCTGGCAAAGATTGCCGATGGTCTGGTCGAGCGCTACATGACCAAGATGGACGTGCTCGATTACGGTGGAGCTAAGGACGAGGTCATGGAGCTCATCCACGCCGCCAACCACTACATCGAGGACTCCGAGCCCTGGGCGCTTGCCAAGGACGAGGCCAAGGCTGACGAACTGGCATTTGTGATCTACAACCTGCTCGAGGCCATCCGCATTGCTGCTCACCTGCTGATGCCGCTCATGCCCCAGACTTCTGTCGAGGCTCTGCGCCGTCTGTCCTGTGAGGGCGAGGCCGCGAGCGACGACCTCAAGGGCATTTGCACTTGGGGCCTGCTTGCCGGCGGTCAGCCCGTCGAGAAGGGCGATCCGCTGTTCCCGCGTCTGGCGTAGAGACCGCGCGAGCGCCATATCGGCAATTTGCTGTTTGGATGTAAGGGCATGGCCGCAACGGTCCATGCCCTTTCGTTTCAAGACGCCGCCATCATGCTAAGGAGGCAACCATGACAACTTCGCCTTTGGCAAACCCCACGGCAACTAGGGAGCTGCTGGAGGAGTTTGGCCTTGCGACCAAGCATCGCCTGGGCCAAAACTTTCTAATCGACAACCATGTGATCGAGCGTATCTGCGAGCTTGCCGAGCTTGCAGGTGACGAGCGCGTACTCGAGGTGGGTCCGGGTTGCGGTACTTTGACGCTTGCGCTGCTGCAGGAAGCGGCGTGCGTCACGTCGATCGAAGCAGATCCCGAGCTCGAGCCGGTGCTCGACGCCCACGCCGCCGACTATGCCAACTTCCGCTTTATCATGGGCGACGCGCTCAGGGTGACGACGGAGCAGATTGAGCAGGCTGCGGGCGGTGAGCCGACGGTGTTTGTCGCGAACCTGCCCTATAACGTGGCGGCGACGATCATCCTGCAGTTCTTCCAGACGATGCCGGCGCTCAAGCGTGCCGTCGTCATGGTGCAAAAGGAGGTTGCCGATCGCATTGCCGCAGTGCCGGGCAACAAGACCTATGGCGGCTATACGGCAAAGCTCGGCCTGTATGCGCAGGTGACGGGTCGCTTTGAGGTGCCGCCGCGTTGCTTTATGCCAGCGCCGCACGTGGACTCGGCCGTCGTGCGTATCGACCGTGTTGACGGCGTGGTGCCCGAAGGACTCGACCGCGAGTTTGTGGCCCGCGTGATTGATGCTGCATTTGCTCAGCGTCGCAAGACCATTCGCAACTCCATGAGCGCCAACGGCTTTGCCAAGGACGTGCTCGATGCCGCCTTTGAGGCTTGCGGTATCGCGCCCACCACGCGCGCCGAAACGCTTGATGTTGCCGACTTTGTCCGCCTGGCCCAGGAGCTAATCCATGACGCTTAATGCCGAACGCGTGACGTTTACCAAGAAAAAGAAGACGGTTGCTTGTCCCGTGCCCTTGGCGCCGCTTGCCGACACGCATGCGCATCTGCTTTCGTTTTGGGGCAAAGAAGTGCCCGAGACGCTCGTGCGCGCCAAAGCCGCGGGTGTCGACCTGTTGGTGACGATGTTCGACCCCATCGCTGACAAACGCAGCGTGACGGACTATAGCGACTGGCTCGTGTGCGAAATTCTGCCGATGCAGGATATCCCGCAGATCAAGTATCTTGCCGGCGTGCATCCGTATGGCGCGCCGGACTATACCGACGACGTTCACGCACAGGTCGTTGCCGCACTCGATGACCCTTTGTGCGCCGGTATCGGCGAGATCGGTCTGGACTATCACATGGATTACGACGACGACATCGCGCCGGCGCCCCATAGCGTGCAGATTGACTGCATGGCGCGCCAGCTCGAGCTTGCCGTGTGCCGTAACGTGCCGGTGGAGCTACATCTGCGTCACGAGGACACGGACCAGGAGCGCACCTCGCACGTGGACGCCTACAACGTGCTTCGTGAGGTGGGCGTGCCCCAGGCCGGTTGTGTGCTGCACTGCTTTGGCGAGGACCGCGCCACGATGGAGCGCTTTGTGGAGCTGGGCTGCTATATCGCCTATGGTGGTGCGGCCACCTTTAAGCGCAACGACGACGTGCGCGAGGCATTTGCGGCAACCCCACTCGATCGAATTTTGTTTGAGACGGATTGCCCGTATATGGCTCCGGAGCCCATCCGCGGTCTTGAATGCGAGCCCGCAATGATCTCCATTACGGCAA
>CANNPG010000083.1:0-5883 GCA_947507375.1 uncultured Collinsella sp.
ACGAGCGGGGGCTCCTATCTTTTTAGTGCCCTCGGATTGGGTCATAGTGTCTGTCGGAAATGATCCGTTGGGGACGGAGGAAAACGGATCATTTTTATCCTGGTGCATTGGTGCAGGGGGCAGGTTTCCTTTGCACTAGTTTCTGTCGAGTCGGTGCTCCTTGCGGGTTGCCCGTATAATGGTCTGCGTATGAACCGCAACCAAGGAGTTCCAGTTTATGGACCAGAGTCTTTTTAAATTCGACCTGATCGCCGAGGATCCGACCACGCACGCGCGCGCCGGCGTGCTGCATACCCCGCACGGCGACATCGAGACGCCGATCTTTATGCCCGTGGGCACCAAGGCAAACGTCAAGGGCATTCCTACCGAGACCGTCAAGCAGCTCGGCGCCCAGATCGTGCTTGCCAATACCTATCACCTGTCCATGCGCCCCGGCGAGGACACCATCGCCGAGCTGGGCGGACTGCATAAGTTTATGAACTGGCACGGCCCCATCCTCACCGACTCGGGCGGCTTCCAGGTCTTTAGCCATAACGACGCCGTCAAGCTCACCGACGAGGGCGTGCGCTTTATCGTCAATGACTACGACGGCCGTCACGTGTTCTGGACGCCCGAGGACAACATGGAAATCGCCATGAAGCTCGGCTCCGACATCTGCATGCAGCTCGACCAATGCCCCGGCTATCCTGCCACACGCGCCTACGTCGAGCGCGCGGTGGAGCTGTCGAGCATGTGGGCCGAGCGCTGCTACAAGGCTCATACCCGCGATGACCAGGCACTCTTTGGTATCGTTCAGGGCGGCATGCATCTGGACCTGCGTCTGCGCTCGCTGCGCCATCTGGAGGAGTGCGGCGACTTCCCGGGCTACGGCATTGGTGGCTACTCGGTGGGCGAGGACCACGAGACCATGTTCGAGACCCTGGCACCGCTTGTGAGCGAGTACATGCCCAAGCACAAGCCGCGCTACCTGATGGGCGTCGGCAACCCGACGACGCTCGTGCGCGGCGTGGGCGTGGGCATCGACATGTTCGACTGCGTGCTGCCGACGCGCACCGGCCGCATGGGCACGGCATTCTCCAGCGAGGGTCGCCTCAACTTCCGCAACGCGCGCTTTGCGCACGACGACGGTCCCATCGATCCCACCTGCACCTGCCCGGTGTGCACGGGCGGTTACAGCCGTGCGCTCATCCGTCACATGGTCACGCAGAAGGAGATGCTCGGCGGCATTCTGCTTTCGATGCACAATATCTACTACCTGCTCAACCTTATGCAGCGTGCCCGCCAGGCCATTATCGAGGGCCGCTACGGTGCGTTCGTGAGCGACTGGATGAACAGCCCCGCGGCGGTGGATTACTAAGAGCCGCGGGCGCGCTTGCGGGGCGTGAGTAACGGCAAAGGCCAAGCGGCGATCGGTCGTCGCGTTCGCTAGCACTATCTGCACGACCGCTGACCGATAGCTTGCAAGCACTTTATGCATCGTGGGTACCATACCGAATAGATGATGTTCGGGCGGGTGTTTGGCGCATGGCGTCGACCCCGCCCGTTTCTATCTTCGATAGGAGTACCCATGATTAAGAATGAGAACGTCGAGGGCGAGCCTGCCTACGACGAGACGTACCGCCGCGGTCCCGTGGTCATGCGCGGCCCCATGATTCCTAAGGACAACACCTACGCCAACCTGCTGGCGCCCGAGGAGTCGACCGACTGGTTGCATGCCGATCCGTGGCGCGTCCTTCGTATTCAGGCAGAATTCGTCGATGGTTTTGGCGCGCTGGCCGAGCTCGGGCCTGCGGTGACCATCTTCGGTAGCGCCCGCACGCCCAAGACCGATCCGCTCTACAAGGCGGCGCGCACGGTCGGTCGCAAGATTGCCCAACGCGGCGTGGCGGTTATCACCGGTGGCGGCCCCGGCATCATGGAGGCGGCCAACAGGGGAGCGGCGAGCGCCAACGGCAAGTCGGTCGGCCTGGGTATCGAGCTTCCGCACGAGCAGGGGCTCAATAAATACGTGAACCTCGGCATGGACTTCCGTTACTTCTTTGTGCGCAAGACCATGTTCGTCAAATACAGCTCGGGCGCCATCGTGTTTCCCGGCGGGTTTGGCACGCTCGACGAGATGTTCGAGGTGCTCACGCTGGTGCAGACGCATAAGGTCAAGCGCATGCCGCTTGTACTGGTAGGCAGCGAGTACTGGCAGGGCCTATTCGACTGGCTTAACGGCCCGGTGATGGACGCCGGTATGATTAGCCCGCTCGATCCCGAGCTCGTACACATCACCGACGACATCAATGAGGCCGTCGACATCGCCCTGAGCGGGCTGATGTAGAGTAGCTAAAATGGGACGGGGCTAAAAAGACTGGTCTGAAACGTTTGATACCAGTCTTTTTAGCCCCGTCCCAAATGAACTGCTTCTAGGTTGCGGTGGAATAGGGATTGATTTGCGGCTGATAAGCCAAAAACAGTCCCTATTCCACCGCAACTGATGTGGGCGTCCCTAGTGAGTTGGCTGGTAGCGGGGGCAGTAGCTGATGGCGATGGCATCGACGCCTACATGGGTGGCGATGGTGCAGCCGATGGGGCCGGTGCCGGCGTCTACATAGTCTTGGCCTGCGAGTGCTTGGCTGACGAGCTCCTGCTCCTCGGCGGCGCCGGTCGTGAGCACGCGCACGCTGGAGCCCGGATGCTCGGCCAAAAACGCGAGGCAGTCTGCCATGGTGTTGGCGACGATGCGCTTGGCGCCGCGGCCCTTTTTGATGGCCTTGATCTCGCCCGATTTCCACTCCGGCGAAACGGCCAGGCGAATGTTGAGCATCTGCGTGAGCTGGCCGGCGAGCTTGGGCGCGCGGCCGTTCTTAACGAGGTTCTCGAGCGTGCGGGGAATCAGCAACAGGTGGGCGTCGGGCAGCGTCGCGCGGATCTGCGCCTCGGTCTCGTCCAGGCTGCGGCCGTCCTCGCGCATGGCCAGCGCGTACTCCACCAGCAGGCCCTCGGCACCCGAGCCGGTGCGCGAGTCGATGCAGCGCACGTCGAGTTCGTGCGTTTCGGCCGTCAGGCTGGCGTTGGCATAGCAGGCGGACCACTCGCTGCACAGTGAGATAAAGATGGCGCTATCATGGCCGTCGGCGAGCACGCGGTCAAAGAGTGCCTTGAACTCGCCGGCGCTCGGCTGCGAGGTGTGCGGCAGTTGCTCGGAGCCGGCCATGCGCGCGACGTACTCCTGGGCGGTAATCTGTACCTGGTCGAGCAGGTCCTCGCCCTCGATAATCACATGCAGTGGAATCACGTAAATGCCGAGCTCTTGAGCGCGGGCGGGGGAGATGTCCGACGTGGAGTCGGTTATGATGGCAAAAGACATAATTGCACCTTTCGTTGGGGCGCTTTCGCGCCGCCTTCTGAGAGCAAAGTGCGACAAGTATAGTGGAGTTGCTCTACATTGCTAGGTTCAATTGTTGAATAGTCAACAGTTTGAAGTGTCGGTGTGGAAATCATCAACTGGGGAAGAGGAGTGCCGATGGCGGCATTACAGCTATGCGAGCGGCCGGTTGTGCTGTTCGATTTTGACGGCACGGTGGCCGATACGGGCCGGGCGGTGATGACCTCGACGCGCAAGACGTTGGCCGCGCGCGGGTTTTCGGAGGCGCAGATGGGTGACCTGCGCCGCATGATCGGGCCGCCCCTGTGGAAGAGCTTTCACGACTTTTATGGCTTCTCGCGCGAGGAGTCGCTTGTGGTGGCCGACGAGTACCGTGCCTTTTTTGATGAACTGGGACCGGAGGAGTATCCCGTGTTTGACGGGATCCCCGAGCTGCTGGATGGGTTGGTCGCCCAAGGCAAGCGTATGGCCGTGGCGACGTCACGCATGGAGGCAAAGTGTATCGACATGGTGGGAGAGCTGGGACTTTCTCAGTTTGAGGCGGTGGTTGGCATGAATCCGCCGCAGGGGCGCGAGACCAAGGCCGATTCGGTCCGCGATGCCCTGGCAGAGCTCGGTGCGACGGCGGGCGATGCCGTGATGATCGGCGATCGCTTTAACGACGTCGAGGGCGCGCACGCGATGAGCGTGCCGTGCATTGGTATCTATTCGGGCGCGGCGGCGTCGGGCGAGCACGAGGCGGCGGGTGCCGATGCAGTGGTGCACTCGGTGGCCGAGCTTGCTAAACTTTTCGCTATCTAATAGACGTAATGTGAGGGGCGGGCGTACCCGTCACTCATTGGTGAGGAGGTCGTCCATGAATCAGGTGGAGCAGAGCGTTATCGAGTATGTCGACGAGGTCTGGGAAGATGTCGTCGCCGATATCGAACAACTGGTGAGCTATCCGTCCGTGGCCGTTGCTGCCAATGCAGAGCCCGGTGCGCCGTTTGGCCGACCGGTCCGTGATGCGCTCGATTGCGCGCTCGGCATTGCGCAAAAGCTCGGCTACCAGACGGGCGACGACGAGGGCTATGTGGGCATTGCCGATATCCCGGGTCGCGGCGACAAGCAGCTCGCGACCATCTGCCACGTGGACGTGGTGCCCGCCGGCCCCGGCTGGAACACCGATCCGTTCGCGATGGAGCGTCGCGAGGGCTGGCTGCTCGGCCGTGGCGTGATTGATGACAAGGGTCCGGCGGTGCTGTCGCTCTACGCCGGTGCCTACCTGCTCAAGCACGGCATTGTGCCGCGCTATACCTTCCGCGCGCTGCTGGGCTGCGATGAGGAAGTGGGCATGTCCGACGTTCACCATTATCTGGAGAACCACGCAGACCCCGACTTTTTGTTTACGCCCGATGCCGAGTTCCCGGTCTGCAATGCCGAGAAGGGCCAGTTTGGGGCGACGTTTGTGAGCCCCAAGATCGACGGCGGGCGCATTGTGTCCTGGAGCGGTGCCGAGGCGAGCAACGCCATTCCGTCGCAGTCCATCTGCGAGCTCGCGATTGCCGCTGATGAGCTGCCGGCGCCGGTCGAGAACGCCGACCGCTTGGAGATTACGGCGCTCGATAACGGGCACGCGCAGATTTTTGCCCATGGCATTGGCGGTCATGCCTCGATGCCCGAGGGAACGATTAACGCCGTCGGCCTGATCGTGGCGTATCTGCGCGAGGCCGAGGACGCGTTTGGTGCACGCGACGAACGCCTGCTGACGCCTGCCGAGCACGAGTTCGTCAAGTTCCTGGCCTTTGTGCATGCGGATGCCTATGGCCGCGGCCTGGGTATCGATGCGACGAGTCCGGCGTTTGGCCCGCTTACCTGCAACGCTGGCGTCATCCGCGTGGCGGATGGCCATATTGAGCAGGTCATCGACGTGCGCTTCCCCGACAGCACGAGTGCCGATACCATCCGCGAGCAGCTCGACCCGCTCGTGGGCCGTTTTGGCGTGACGTGTCAGCTGGGTCGCGCTAAGGTGCCGTTCTCGGTGTCTGCCGACGATCCGGCCGTGAAGGCGCTTATTGATACCTATAACGAGTTTACGGGCAAGCATGCTGAGCCCTTTGCCATGGGCGGCGGCACGTACGCGCGCAACTTTACCCGCGCCGTATCGTTTGGCCCCGAGGAGACCGGCCTGGAGCTGCCCGCATGGGGCGGCCAGATGCACGGCCCCAACGAGTGCGCCAACGAGGAACAGCTTAAACAGGCGCTCAAGATTTATATCGTGGCGATCCTGCGCCTCAACGAACTTGAGCTGTAGGGCTTCCCCAGGCACCCGACCTTGCCCCTCAAACCGTCGCTTGCGTACCAAAGTACGCGGCGCTCCTCTTTCGGGGCAATCTCGGGCACCTGGGAAACCCCTATATCCTGCTTGGATACAAACTTGCATTACGAGCCCGGTGCTTCGGCCCGGGCTTTTTCTGTTGAGGATATTGTTCTCATTGATGTTCAGCATAAAATCATACCATGAGTTGTAC
>CANNPG010000084.1:0-5878 GCA_947507375.1 uncultured Collinsella sp.
GCCCGTGGGTTATACCCTAAGAGCAAACCACCCTTTTTAAGGGTGGTTCTGATTTGCCGGTATAAAGACCGTCCACCAGGTCGCTTTAAACTAAAAGGCCCCCGAGCACTTTAATAAGCTGCTCGGGGGCCTTGTTGCTAATGGCCGGATGAATTTCTAGCCAACAGTATCGTCAGGCGTGGGCGAGGGGTCGGGAGTGGGCGTAGGCGTGGGCGTAGGCGTGCCGCCATCGCCGCCGGTCGAACCACCAGTGGAGCCGCCCGTCGAGCCACCGGTCGTACCGGTGCCGCCGGTGGTGTCGCCGCCCGTGGTCTCGGTGGTCGTGGTCGTCGTGGTAGTCGTTGTGGTGGTTTCCTCTTCGTCCTCGTTCTCGTCCTTGTCGTCGTTCTCCGTCTTCTTGGAGTTGTTGGTGCCGTAGAACTTCCAGACGCTGTTGTTCTTGTAGGTGGGCGCCGTTCCGGTCGCAAACTCCTCGCGCTCGGTACCGGTCAGAACGGTGTTCATAAACCGCTTAAAGACAGGCAGGTTGGTGCTGTCGCCCAGCAGGTCTGTGCCGTATTTTTGGATGGGAATCTCACCTGCGGAATAGCCGGTCCACAGGGCGCACGCCAGCTGCGGGGTATAGCCGCAGAACCACAGGTTGGTGGTGTTGTCGGTGGTGCCCGTTTTGCCGGCATAGGGCTGGTTGACGCTCAGGGCGCCAGCAGCACCTGTACCGCTGCCCTGCATGACGCCGGACAGAACATCGGTGACCGCGGCGGCCTCGCCCTCGGTAAGCACCTGTGAGGGATTGTCCGTGTGCTGGTACAGCACCGAACCGGTACGAGAGTCAATCTCGGTGATGGCGATCGGCTGGCGATAGTAGCCGCCGTTGGCAAACGTCGCGTAGGCGGCGGCCATCTCGAGCGGCGAGATCGAGCCAGTGCCGAGGGTCATGACGGGAACGTCCTCGATGTTGTCCTTGGCGGGATCGATGCCGAGCTTTTTGACGAGCGAGATGATCTTGCTGTTGCCGACGGCTTCCGCCACCTGGATGTAGCCGGTGTTGGAGGAGTATGCCGTCGCCTGCTTAAGCGTGATGTTGCCATAGCTATGGTTGGCGTAGTTTTGAACCTCGGTCGTGGTGCCCTTGGCCTTGAGCGGCGAGTTGCAGTTGAGGGTGACGTTGGGGTTCATGCCGTTTTGGATGGCAGTTGCCAGCGTAAAGGCCTTAAAGGTGGAGCCGACGGGACGCTTGGCCGTGGCATGGTTTACGTGGTTCTCGTCGGCGTTGTAGTCGTAGCCGCCCACCATGCACTTGATGTAGCCGGTCTTGGGGTCGACGACGACCATGCCCATGTCCAGGCCGTCGAGTGAGAGCGTGTCGAGCTGCTCGCGGACGGCATTCTCCGCTACCTGCTGCATCGTGGGGTCGATGGTGGTCTTGACGGTCAGGCCGCCCTTAAAGAGCACGTCGGTCGAGAACTCCTGCTCCAGCAGCTGCTTAACATAGGCGACAAAGTAGGGCTGCGAGTATACGTCGACGCCGCTGCCCGAAATCTCGGTCACGTTGAGGGTGATGGGCTCTGCCTGCGCGGCGTCGTGCTCCTCCTGGGTGATGTGGCCCAGGCGCAGCATGTTGTCGAGGACCTTGTTGCGACGGGACAGCGCCAGGTCGGGGTTGACCGTGGGGTCGTACTGCGAGGGCGAGTTGGGAAGGCCGATGAGCAGCGCGGCCTCGCTCAGGGTGAGGTCGGCGGCGCTCTTGGACAGATAGGTCTCGGCTGCGGCCTCGATGCCGTAGGCGCCGTGGCCGTAATAGATGGTGTTGAGGTACATCATGAGGATCTCGTCTTTGGAGTACATGTCCTCCATCTTGACGGCGATGTAGGCCTCGCGCACCTTACGCTCGATGGTCGAATCGAACTGCTCCTCCTGCAGGATGGTGTTGCGCACCAGCTGCTGGGTGATAGTCGAGGCGCCTTCGTGTCCGCCGCCGAGGGTTGCCACCGCAGCACGCGCGATACCCCACAGGTCGATACCGCCGTGCTCGTAGAAGCGCTCGTCCTCGACGTCAACGGTGCCCTGCAGCACGTAGGGGGAGACCTCGTCCTTGGTGATGGACTTGCGGTTTTGCGTGTAGAAGCTCGCGATCTTGTTGCCGTTGCAGTCGACGATCTCGGTGGGCTCGCTCACCAGATACGCGTTGGCGTCGGTGTAGTCGGGCAGATCGGACAGCCAGCGGTTGACGTTGCCGACCATGCCGATGCCAAATGCCACGCCCGCAATCAGCAGAAAGCCCAAAAACGAGAGCAGGATTATGGGCAGGGCATGCGTCTTTGAACGGCTGCGTCCCTGTCGTTGGCGAGGACCCATATATTGACCTCCAGGTATGTCGTGCCGGACGGTGGATGTGCCGTCGGGGCAGGATGGACATAAGTTATTACACGATAAACCAAACGGGGCGCGCGAGGCCTCGTGTATGCTGGAAGACGGCATTTTTCAGAGTGAATGCATACCTTGGTAAGGAGTTTGTCGATGGCGATTCGGACGATGGGGCCGAGCGGACAATACGAGACTGGATTGGATGCTGCCGGTGCGGCGCTGCCCGAGCTGCTGGCGCCGGCGGGCGGGCTCGACCAGATGCTTGCGGCCATCGCCGCGGGTGCCGATGCCATCTATGCGGGGTTGGGCGGCTTTAACGCCCGCGTGAGCGCGCATGGTTTTACGGATGACGAGTTTGCGCGCGGCTGCGCCGTGGCGCATGCCCATGGCGTGCGCGTGTACGTGACGCTCAACGTGTTCGTGTTTGACGATGAGTTGTCCGACGCGGTGGCGTTGGGAGTTCATGCACTGGAGCTGGGCGCCGATGCTCTGATTGTCGCCGATGCCGGGTTGGCCTGCGCGCTGCGCGCGGCGATTCCCGGGGTCGAGATTCACCTGTCCACGCAGGCGGGCGTTCATAGCGAAGGCGCCGTGCGACTTGCCGCCGATGAGCTGGGGGTCGAGCGCGTGACGACGGCACGCGAGCTGGCGGTCGACGAGATTGCGGCGCTATGTGCCACGGGCGTGCCCATCGAGGTATTCTGCCACGGTGCGATTTGCATCGGTTATTCGGGGGCGTGCGAGTTCTCGGCCCTGCGGCGTGGGCGCTCTGCGATGCGCGGCGACTGCACGCAGCCGTGCCGTCTGGTGTACGACCTGGTGGACGAGGCGGGACAGAGCGTTGTCGCCTTCGAGGGAGATCGCTTACTGTGCCCGCGCGACTATCTGGGTATTGCGCATCTGCCCGAGCTTGTAGATGCCGGCGTGGCGTCGCTCAAGATCGAGGGGCGCATGAAGAACCCCGATTACGTATTCAACGTGGTGCGGGTGTGGCGCCGGGCGCTCGATATGCTGTGCGACGGCGCGTGGGACCCCGGTGCCGTGGAAGAGCTTGAACGCGAGCTGGGCCGGTCGTTCAACCGCGGGTTTACCGACGCGTATCTGCAGGGGCGTTCGGGCGCCGAGCTTATGAGCTTTGAGCGTGCGATCAACCAAGGTGTGCGCGTGGGACGCCTGGTGGCCGTTGGCCACGAGGAAGTGACCGTCGAGCTCGATGCCGCCGTGGCGGCGGGTGACACGCTCGAGATTCGGTTCTATCCGGGTGCCGACGCGCGTCCCGATGTGCCCAAGCGCTGGCCGCAGGTGCCCTGCCCGGTGGATGCCGCAGCGGGGGAGCGCGTCGTCGTGCATTGCAAGCGTAAGGTGGACGCGGGCTGCGAGGTGTACCTGATTCGCAGCGCCGGCGTGTTGGATCAGACGGCGGCGGTGTTGGAGCGCATGCGGGCCGAGGCGGATGCGATTGCGCCCGTTGCGCGTGCCGTTGAGGTGCTGCCCTTTGAGGACGTTGCGGTGGATGGCGGTGCGTCGACGGAGTTGGTGGAGTGCGCGGTTCCCGCTCGCATGGTTTTTGCTTGGCAGCTGATGGATGCCGACCCGCGCGGAGAACTCGATTTGTCCGACGCCGTTGTGGTGCTTGACGAGGTGTGCCGCACGGGTGACGCTGGCCGGACCCGCTCACTGATGCAGCGTGCCGGGCGCGTCGTCTGCCGCAACCTGGGACAGGTGGTGATCGCTCGCGAGCTGGGCGTGACGTTTGACGTGGCGGCGCCGGTGTTCTGCGCGAATCGGGCCACGCTTGCCTGGCTGCGCGGACTCGGTGCGGGGCGGGTGTACTTGCCGGCCGAGTTGCTCGGCAATGATGCGGAGCGTATTGCCGAACTGGCTGCTGAACCCGGCGTCTTGGGTCCGGTCGACGCCGACCGTCCCGAGCTTATGGTGTGCGAGCACTGCCTGCTGACCGCCGAGGGCGTCTGCGCCACCGATGTGACGGGGCAGGTCCATTGTCGTGACTGCTCTCGTCGTCAGCAAACGCGCTATTTAGTTGAACATGACGGTACGCGTCTGCCGGTCGCCGTTGACGCGTGCGGCAGGACGAGGATTTTCCTGTCGTAGGTGCCGCGTCGCGTCAGTTTGTTATCATATGAGAGTTTATGGACTTCCAGCACCGCCGTTTTCGGCGAGGGTGCTATAGCAAAAGGAGGATACCCAATGCTGTCTGTTGACGAGCAAATGCGTATCATCACCTCGGGCGCAGCGCAGATCGTCCCCGAGGCCGACCTTCGCAAGAAGCTTGAGAAGGGCGAGCCCCTCAACATCAAGCTCGGCGTCGACCCCACTAGCCCCGATCTGCACCTGGGCCATGCCGTGCCGCTGCGCAAGATGCGCCAGTTCCAGGACCTGGGCCACAACGTCACCCTTATCATCGGCAACGGCACCGCGCTGATCGGCGACCCTTCGGGCAAGAATTCCACGCGTCCGCAGCTTTCGCAGGAGCAGATCGAGGCCAATGCCGAGACCTACGTGAGCCAGGCCATGAAGATCCTGGATCCCGAGAAGACCACCATTGTGCACAACGGTGACTGGATCTTGTCGATGGACCTGGCCGGCCTGCTGCAGGTGTGCTCCAAGTTCACCGTCGCCCGCATCCTTGAGCGCGACGACTTTACCAAGCGCTACCAGTCTCAGACGCCGATCGCCCTGCATGAGTTCCTGTATCCCGTGATGCAGGCTTTCGACTCCGTTCAGATCAAGGCCGACGTGGAGATGGGCGGCACCGACCAGCTCTTCAACCTGCTCGCTGGTCGCGAGCTCATGGAGAAGATGGGTATGGAGCCGCAGATCGCGCTTACCATGCCGCTGCTCGAGGGCACCGATGGCGTGCGCAAGATGTCCAAGTCCTACGGCAACTACATCGGCCTGACCGATGCTCCCAAGGATATGTTCGGCAAGACCATGTCCATTCCCGACGAGATGATCGGCAAGTACTATCGTCTGGCCAGCTCGCTCACCCCGGCCGAGGTCGACAAGATCGACGCCGCCTTGGCCGATGGTTCCGCCGATCCCTATGAGCTCAAGCGCGCACTGGGCCGCGACCTGTGCGACACCTACCACGGCGCCGGCGCCGGCGACGAGGCTCAGGCCGAGTTCGACCGCGTGTTCAAGGAGGGCCAGCTTGCCGACTTCCCCGAGAAGCACGTTGAGCTGACCGTCAACGACGAGGGCCAGATCTACCTCGCCGGTCTGCTCAAGGACCTGGGTCTTTCGGCGAGCGCCGGCCAGGCTCGTCGTGATATCGACGGCGGCGGCGTCAAGATCAACGGCAAGGCCGTGGCTTCCAAGAGCTATAACATCGATCCCAGCGCCCTCAAGCTGGGCGACACCCTCTCCGTAGGCAAGCGCAAGGGCTTCAAGTTGGTCTAACGAGCGAGTTGACCTCACAAGTGCAATAAGGCCGCAGCCGGGAATCCCGACTGCGGCCTTTTTTGGTTACGACGATCCCTTGGGGACGGAGGGG
>CANNPG010000085.1:0-5876 GCA_947507375.1 uncultured Collinsella sp.
GGATCGTCTGGCCATCATCCGTGTTACCCCGGCTACTCAGTCCGAGGAGGATCGCGCCAAGCAGCCGATCGGTTCCGGCCCCTGGATGTACGACTCTATCTCCGATACCGAGATCACTCTGGTTCCCAACCCCGAGTACAACGGTGAGTATGCTGCCGAGGATAAGAAGATCCAGTACAGCATCCTGACCGACCCCACCGCTCGCGTTACCGCCCAGCAGGAAGGCTCCACGCTCGTTATGGAGCTCGTCACCGCTGACGCCGTCGACCAGCTCGAGAGCGCTGGCTGCAAGATCGACAACGTCCAGGGCTTCGGCACCCGCTTCATCATGTTCAACGTCGCCAAGGAGCCTTGGAACAACGTCAAGGTCCGTCAGGCCGTCATGTACGCGCTCGACACCGAGAAGATGATCACCAACACCTTCGCCGGCCTTGCCACCGCTGCCAGCTGCTACCTGCCCAAGAGCTTCACCAACTATCATGAGGCTTCCACGGTGTACAAGACCGACGCCAAGAAGGCCAAGAAGCTCATCGAGGAGTCCGGCATCACCCCGGGTGCCATCACCCTGCGCACCACCGACAACGAGCAGATTAAGGGCATGGCCGCCCAGGTCAAGAACGACCTCGACGCTCTCGGCTTCGAGGTGACCATCCAGACCGATACCTCGCCGGCCACCTACGCTGCCATCGACGGCGGCGAGGCCTACGATATCCTCCTTGCCCCTGGCGATCCGTCCTGCTTCGGCGCTGACCCCGACCTGCTGCTCAACTGGTGGTACGGCGACAACGTCTGGATGCAGACCCGTTGCCCGTGGAAGGAGTCCGCTGAGTGGGAGAAGCTCCACGGTCTCATGGACGAGGCTCTTGCCGCCGAGGGCGACGAGCAGCAGAAGAAGTGGAACGAGTGCTTCGACATCATCGCCGACAACGCTGTTCTGTACCCCGTTGTCCACGTCAAGACCGTCTCCGCTTCCTGGGACGATCCGTCTACCGCGCCCAACGGCGAGGCCCTCGATGGCTTCAAGGGCATCGGCACGACGAGCATGTCCTTCAGGGGCGTCGCGACCGTCAAGGCCTAAGACTCGTTTGAGTCATATGTGGGGCGTCGGTCGTAAGGCAACGTCCTCATAGTTGAAACAAAGACCCGGGCGGCCTCGATGTCGCTCGGGTCTTGTAATGAGTATCCATACTCATATACCAGTTGGTCCTACCGACAAAAGAAAGGGGAGAGAACGTGAACAACTTTCTACGTTTGATTGGAAGGCGTCTCGTGGCGCTGCCGATCATGGCATTGGGCGTCACCGTCCTGGTGTTCTTCCTTATGTCGTTCTCCAAGACCGACCCCGCCTATACGGCATTGGGTGACGGTGCCTCGCCCGAGGCGGTTGCCGAGTACCATGAGAAGTATGGTCTGGACGACCCCTGGCCCGTGCGCTACGTGCGCTACATGGGCGATCTGATCCATGGTGACATGGGCACCTATGGTGCTGCTCGCAACTCCGTTGCCAAGCGCATCTCCACGGCCCTGCCCGTCACGATGCAGCTGACCTTCATCGGTCTTGCCATCGGCGCGGTCGTCTCGTTTTTGCTCGGCGTCATCGCGGCACTGTATCGCGATAAATGGCCGGACCAAGTGATCCGCGTCTTTTCCATCGCCGGCTTGGCAACCCCGTCGTTCTGGCTTGCCGTTCTGTTGATTCTGCTGTTCTCTTCCTACCTTAAGGTGCTCCCGGCATCCGGTGCTCTGCCTCACTTCACCACCAACCCGGCTGGCTATCTGGGACGTATGATCATGCCCGCTATCGCTCTGGCATTCCCGCTGACGGGCCAGATGACTCGTATCGTGCGTACGGCCATGGTTGAGGAGCTCGACAAGGACTACGTCCGCATGGCCCGTGGCGCCGGCGTTCCCGAGAAGGTCGTCGTCGGCATCAACGTTTTGCGCAACGCGCTGATCACCCCGGTCACCACCCTCGGTCTTAAGATCGGTTACCTTATGGGCGGCGCCGTCGTCATCGAGGTCATCTTCAACCTCCCCGGCATGGGTACTGCGATTCTGCAGGGCGTTCAGGGCAACGAGGCGAACCTGGTTCAGGGCGTCGTCATCGTCGTTGCTCTTGCCTTCATCATCATCAACATCGTGGTTGACATGCTCTACCTGCTCATCAACCCGCGCATCAGGACGGTGTAGATTATGGTAAAGATTCGAGAGAAGCAAACCGAGCAGCTCGAGAAGGCTGCCTCCAAGGGGCTCAAGCTCGGTGGCTGGAAGAAGATGACGCTGTCTTCTAAGATTGCCGCCGTCGTGCTGGTGTTGGTCGCCCTGACCGCGATTCTGGCGCCCCTTCTTGCCCCCTATAGCCCGGTCGAGATTTTCACTGCTCGCCAGGCTCCCGGCAATGGATTTATCTTCGGTACCGACGATAAGGGCCGCGACATCCTGTCGCGTATGCTTTACGGTGGCCGTTACTCGCTGATCATCGGCTTCGGTGCTACTGCCATGGCTCTGGTCTGCGGCTCGGTCGTGGGCGCCCTCGCGGCGGTTTCGCGCAAGTCCGTTTCCGAGGCGATCATGCGCATCCTGGACATCATCATGTCCATCCCGGGCATCGCCCTCGCTGCCGTCTTCGTCTCCATCCTGGGCAATTCCGTGCCGTCGATCATCTTCGCCATTGGCTTTATGTACACTCCGCAGATTGCCCGTATCGTGCGCGCCAACATCGTGTCCGAGTACGGCGAGGACTATGTCCGCGCGGTCATCGTTTCCGGCGCCAAGGCTCCGTGGATTTTGATCAAGCATGTTCTGCGTAACTGCATCGCCCCGATCATGGTCTTCACCGTTACCCTGGTCGCCGACGCCATCATCTTCGAGGCCTCGCTGACCTTTATCGGCGCTGGTATCCAGGAGCCCACCGCTACCTGGGGCAACATCCTCGCCGACGCCCGCGGTGGCGTGCTCGCTGGCCGTTGGTGGCAGGCGCTGTTCCCGGGTCTGGCTATCATGATCACCTGCCTGGCGCTCAACATCCTCTCCGAGGGCATTACCGACGCCATGGCCGCTGCTCCCTCCGCCGCCCTGGATCCGACCGATTCCTCCAAGCGCCGCGAGGCCGACCTGCTGGTCTCCGACCCCGTTCGCGCTTACAAGGAGCAGGCTCAGTCCCTGTCCGCCCGTCTTGGCGCCCTGCGCGATGTCGAGCTCAAGCGTAACGACCGCCATGTGCCCGATGAGTCCGTTGAGCCGATCCTTTCGGTCCGTGATTTCTGCATCCAGTTTGAGCACCACGGTGATATCAACGTCGTCGATCATGTCAACTTTGATGTCCGTCCTGGCCAGACCATGGGCCTGGTCGGTGAGTCCGGCTGCGGTAAGTCCATCACCACGCTGGCCATCATGGGCCTGACCGACGATGACGAGCATCTTTCCGGTGAGGTTCTCTGGGAGGGCCGCGACCTGCTCAAGATGAGCAAGAAGGAGTGGTTCGGCCTGCGTGGTACCGATATCGCTATGGTCTATCAGGACGCCCTGTCCTCGCTCAACCCCTCCATGCTCATCTCTGCCCAGATGAAGCAGCTCACCAAGCGCGGCGGAACCCGCAGCGCCGAGGAGCTCCTGGAGCTCGTCGGCCTCGATCCCAAGCGCACGCTCGAGAGCTATCCGCACGAGCTTTCCGGCGGCCAGCGTCAGCGTGTCCTGATCGCTATGGCCCTTACCCGCGACCCCAAGCTGGTCATCTGCGACGAGCCCACGACCGCTCTGGACGTTACCGTCCAGAAGCAGGTCATCAAGCTGCTCAACGATCTTCAGGCCAAGCTCGGCTTTGCCATGATCTTCGTTTCGCATGACCTGGCTCTGGTCGCCGAGGTCGCCCATAACATCACGGTTATGTACGCTGGCCAGGTTATCGAGCAGGCGCCCACCAAGGAGCTGCTCACTAACCCGATCCACGAGTACACCCGCGGTCTTCTGGGTTCCGTTCTGTCCATCGAGAGCGGTTCGGGCCGCCTGCACCAGGTGCCCGGTGCCGTTCCGAGCCCGCGCGATTTCCCCAAGGGCGATCGCTTCGCGCCCCGCTCGAGCCACCCGCGTATTGGCCTGGACACCCGTCCGGTCTTCAAGCGCGTGCCCGGCACCGAGCACTTCTATTCCGAGCTCCCCGACGAGGTGCTCAAGGCAAATGGTTTGACCCCTCACGCGGAGGTGATGTAGATGAGCGAGACCGCAGTAAACGGCGTCGAGCCGATCATCTTCCTTGATGACGTCCACGTCACCTTTAGGACCCGTACCGGCTCGATTCTGCACCCCAACCTGGTTCACGCCGTCCAGGGTGTAACGATTAAGCTCATGCCCGGTCAGACGATCGGCATCGTCGGCGAGTCCGGTTGCGGTAAGTCCACCACCGCTAACGTCATGTGCGGCCTGCAGGCCCCCACGAGCGGCAAGGTCTACTTTAAGGGCAAGGACGTTACCAAACGTACCGCCGAGGACCGTCGCCACATGGGTCGCGTCATCTCGGTCGTGTTCCAGAACCCGGCCACGGCGCTCAACCCCCGCATGGTCGTTCGCGAGCAGCTGCTCGACCCCATGCGCGTCCACAACCTGGGTACCGAGGCCGAGCAGGAGAAGCGCGTCAAGGAACTCTTGGAGCTCACCGGTCTGCCCAGCTCCGCTGCCGAGGTTCTTCCCGGCCAGCTTTCGGGCGGCCAGCGTCAGCGCGTCGCAATTGCCCGTGCCCTGTCGCTGAACCCCGATGCCATCATCGCCGACGAGCCCACCTCGGCTCTGGACGTTTCGGTCCGCGCACAGATTCTGAACCTGTTGACCGACCTTAAGAAGGAGCTCGGCCTGGCCATGGTGTTCATCAGCCATGACATCCAGACGGTCCGCTATATCTCTGACGACATCATCGTTATGAATGGCGGCAGGATCGTCGAGCAGGGCGAGGCCAAGCAGGTCTTCCAGCACCCCCAGGACCCCTACACCAAGATGCTGCTCGGCGCTGCGCCGTCGCTGCTGCATCCCAAGCTCGGCGAGTAGCCTCGCTTTCCCTCCCGTGCGCCCGGTTCCCTTGCCGGGCGCACCTCCGTTGCGATTTCGAAAGGTTGGGTTCACGAGCCATGCCAAGTGCTCAGGAGCTACAACATCAATTTGGTGAATACCGAGGCGCCATGCCCCGTCCATCAGATTTCGATCTCTTTTGGAAGGATCGCATGGCCGAGGCCGACGCCGTCGGGCTTGACTATGCGATCGAGACGGCATCGGTCGCCGATGCCGCGACCTGCCAGCTTTTCGACCTCTGGTATACCGGCATGTGTGGCGCGCGCCTGCATGCCAAGTACCTTAAACCCGTCTCGGACGAGCCCGTGCCATTGGTGCTTCAGTTCCATGGGTATCCGGGTGCAAGCCGCAGCTGGTTTGAGCAGGCGTCGTTTGCGGGCATGGGCATGGCACTCATCGCCCTCGACTGCCCCGGCCAAGGAGGTCCCTCCGAGGACATTGGTGGATTTGAGGGCACAACGGTCGCGGGCCATATCGTCGCCGGTATCGACGGCGACCCGGCCAACCTCTACTATGTCCGCTTGCACCAAGATATTCGCATCCTGTGCCGCATCGTTCGCGAGCTCGAGGGCATCGATCTTGCCCGTGTGTTTGTGAACGGCGCGTCTCAGGGCGGCGGTTTGGGCATTGCGACCTGTGCACTTAACAGCGAGCTTATCAATCGCGCCGCCATCCTCTATCCCTTCCTGTCAGATTTTCGCCTGGTCTGGGATTTGGATGCCGATGACATTGCCTACGAGGGCCTGCGCTATTGGTCTCGCTGGTTTGACGAGGACTCGACTCGTATTGACGAAGCCTATGCCAAGCTGGCGTACTTC
>CANNPG010000086.1:0-5816 GCA_947507375.1 uncultured Collinsella sp.
GCACGAACGTAAAAAACGCCAATTATGGAGACGGTCTCGAACACGTCGACGAAACGATGCGGTAACATCTCCCTGCAAACACTGTAGTTAGCTAAAGGGGGAGTTCGCGTGTCTGCAACCATCAAACCCTTCACCGACGAGTTCGAAGAGTATGGCCGCGATGAATCTCGCGCATCGGGCGAGGCCTCGAGCATTTCGTTTCCGACAACGGAAAACGAGGTCCGTGCCATTTTGGAAAAGCTCCATGTCGAGCGTGTTCCGGTAACGGTTCAGGGCGCCCGAACCGGCCTTGCCGCCGGCGCCGTGCCCCACGGCGGGCATATCCTCAATACTTCCCGTATGAATCGCTATTTGGGCCTTCGCCGCGATGAACAAGGCCAATTTCTGCTGCGCGTGGAGCCGGGCGTTGTGCTCTCGGAGCTGCGTAAGCAGCTGAGCAAGAAGGTGCTGCCGACCGCTGGTTGGGACCAGGCATCGCTTGAGGCCTACGAGGAGTTCCAAGAGGCTCCCGAGCAGTTTTTTCCCACCGATCCCACCGAGGCGTCTGCCTGTCTGGGCGGCATGGCGGCATGTAACGCCTCCGGTGCCCGCAGCTACGCCTACGGCCCCATGCGCCCACATATCACGGGACTCCACGTCGTGCTGGCTGATGGCGATTTGCTTGAGCTTCGGCGCGGCGAGGCTTTTGCCCAGGGCCGCCACCTGTCGCTCGTGACGGCAGCGGGCCGTACACTCGAGCTCGATCTTCCCGGCTATACCATGCCCAAGACAAAAAATGCTTCGGGCTATTTCGTTGCTGACGATATGGATGCCATCGATCTGTTTATCGGTGCGTGTGGCACAATCGGCGTTATCACCGAGCTCGAGATTGCCCTGCAGGTGGCACCCGCGGTCGTTTGGGGCGTGAGCTGCTTCTTCGACAGCGAAGACAAGGCCGTGTCCTTCACCGATTCTGTGCGTCCCGTCCTGTCCCATGCGGCTGCCATCGAGTACTTCGATGCTGGCGCCCTGGATATTCTACGTCGCCAGCGCGAGCAGTCGACGGCGTTTGCCTCGCTGCCTGCGCTCGACAAAGACGCCAAGGTCTGTGTCTACGTGGAGCTCGACTGCGACGACGAAGCCCAGGCGATTGAGGAGCTGTATCACTTGGGGTGGGTACTGGAGCTTGCGGGCGGCAGTGACGATGCGACATGGGTCGCGCGCGCCGAGGTCGATCGCGAGTGTCAGCGATTCTTCCGCCATGCGGTGCCCGAGAGCGTCAACATGCTCATCGACGAGCGCCGCCGCATGGATCCCACCATCACCAAACTGGGTTCGGACATGTCGGTGCCCAACGCGCACTTGGCCGATGTTATCGCCCTCTATCGCCGCACGCTGGCGGAAAGTGGGCTTGAATCTGCCGCTTGGGGGCATATCGGTAACAACCATCTGCATGTGAACATTCTGCCGCGCAATGCACAGGATTATCGCCGCGGCGGAGAACTCTTTGCCCAGTGGGCTTCCGAGGTCACGGCCATGGGCGGTGCCGTCTCCGCAGAACACGGCGTCGGCAAGATCAAGGCGGGCTTCTTGGAGACGATGTACGGTCACGAGGCCATGGTCGAGTCGGCGCGGCTCAAGCTCCAGCTCGATCCTGCCGGGCAGCTGGGTCGCGGTAACCTGTTTTCGGAGAAGCTCTTGGATGAGCTCGTCCAGAAAGGGGGCGCGTGAAGATGAGCGATTTCCATATGGTGGTGTGCGTCAAGGCCGTGCCGGGCAGCACCGAGGTCAAGATGGACCCCAAGACCAATACCATCGTGCGCGATGGCAAGCAGGCGGTCATTAATCCCTTTGATGCGAGCGCTTTGGAATGCGCGCTGGCGCTGAAGGACGACTTTATCGGCTTTGGCATGGACGTGCGCGTGACGGTGGTGTCGATGGGCATCCCCGCGACCGAATCGCTGCTGCGCGACTGCATCGCTCGAGGCGCCGACGACGCGCTGCTGCTGACCGACCGAGCCTTTGCGGGCGCCGATACCCTGGCAACCACCTATGCCCTCAAGTGCGGCATCGAAGCGCTCGACGAGGACTTCGACCTGCTCATCTGCGGCAAGATGGCGGTGGATGGCGATACGGCCCAGATTGGCCCCGAGCTTGCCGGCGCCTTTGAGATTCCCTGCGTGACCGATGTGAGCTGCGTGCAGAGCGCAGGTTTTACGACGTGCGGTGCGCTTTCGCTCGTTCACGGTTGCGATGCCGGCGAGGAGACGGTCTATCTTGAGATGCCGTGCGCGATGACGACTGCCAAGGAGATTGGCCAGTTGCGTATGCCGAGTATTGCCGGTATTCGCGCGGCGGAGGAGGCGGACGTGCGCGTGGTCAGTGCCGCCGACGTGAACGCCGACCCCGCGCGTTGCGGTCTTGCCGGGTCGCCGACACAGGTCGTGCGCTCGTTTGTGCCCGACCGTGACCAAACGTGCGAGGCCGTTGAGGGGACGGCGTCCGAGCAGGCGGCAAAGCTTGCCAAGATTATCGAGGGGATGGCATAGATGAGCGGACTGATTATCGATAGCGAAGCCTGTATCGGCTGCGGTCGCTGCGTTCGCGCCTGTGCCTCGGGCGGCATCGTAGTGGAAGGCGAGCGACCCAGCCGATGCGCCCGCGTAACCGACGGCTGCATCCTATGCGGTGGGTGCGTCGACGCCTGCCCTGTCAACGCTATCTCGATCGAGCGTGACGAGGCCGCTGGTGCGGTGGACCTTGATGCATATCGAGACATTTGGGTATTCGCGCAGACCGACGAGCACGATACGGTGACTCCCGTTGCCTATGAGCTTATGGGCAAGGGCCGCGAGCTTGCCGATGCTCGCGACTGCCGTCTGGTGGCACTGATCGGTATGGGTCCCGAGGGTTCTCTCGGCGACCTGGAGCATCTGGTTTGCGCGGGCGCCGACGAAGTCCTGGCCTGTCGCGACGAGCGCCTGCGCCAAAACGATGCGGAGGTCTACGCCCGCTTGATCTGCGATTTGGTAGCCGAACGCAAACCCGAGGCCATCCTATACGGTGCGACCGCTTTTGGCCGCGAACTGGCACCCGGCGTTGCCGTGCGCTTGCAGACGGGCCTTACGGCTGACTGCACCGTACTTTCGATGGATACGGAGACGGGACTGCTGCAACAGACGCGTCCGGCGTTTGGCGGCAACCTGATGGCCACCATCGTCTGCCCCAATCATCGTCCCCAGATGGCAACGGTTCGTCCCGGCATCTTTAAGGCGCCCGACTTTGACTACGACCGCTCCGGCACGATCACCCAGATATCGCTTGCGGATGATGCTAAGGCTCGTGTCGAGATCTCGATTCCCGCCGAGGAGTGGAGGCAGCAGGCCTCGATCGCCGATGCCGAACGCTTGGTCGTGGTGGGCCGCGGCATTGGCTCCAAGAAGAATCTGCCCCTGATGCGAAGGCTCGCCGAGGCTCTGGGAGCCGAGCTTGGTTGCACGCGACCTGTCGTGGAGGCCGGCTGGTTGGAGTATCGCCATCAGATTGGCCAGACCGGCGTATCGGTTTCGCCCAAGCTTCTCGTGAGTATCGGTGTTTCGGGCGCCATCCAGCATCTTGCCGGCATCGGTGGGGCAGAGTGCATTATCGCCATCAACGAGGACCCGGATGCCCCCATCTTTGGTGCTGCCCAGTACAAGGTTGTCGGCGATGCCGTCGAGGTCGTCGAGGAACTGCTGGCCCAGCTTGAGCGCTAGGCGCGCGCCAGCCAGTCGCGCATCTCGTCCTTAAGGCGGCTCCAAGTCGCCTGCGTGGCGGGGTCGGTAAAGGGCCGCGTAATGCCAAAGGGCGCGTCGAGCAGGCGGTGGATATCGCCCTGTTCGCGCGCCAGCGCGCGGCTTGCTGGATAGACGAGCTCAAACATAAAGCAGATGAGTCCCACCAGGTAGTCTGCGGGCTCGTTGCGTTCATCGCGTGCGACGCAGCGGTGCTCGTCAAAGGCGGCAAGTGTCGGCGACGAGAAACGGCTGCCGAGAAACGTCTTCTCGTCCACCTTGAGGATGGTGTCGACGGTGCTGTCGGCGATGGTGCGCATAATGTCGATCTTGTCACCATCGCGCACGATATCGCAGAAGCACCGTGTACGCTCGTCGAGTAGTGCCGGCAGGCGAAAGTCGCTGTGATAGGCGATGCTCGCTCGGATGAGCTCGTCATGCGCACCGGTTTCGATAAAGTCACGGATGTTTGTCGTGGCGGGTGCATCGGCGGGATTCTCGCCAAAGAGGACCTCGATGCCCAGCGCCGCATGGCTCATGCTCTCGGCGTCCTTAAAGGTGTCCCAGCGTCGCAGCTGCTCAAAGCGGCCCATATCGTGTAGCAGGCCGCAAAGCCATGCCAGGTCAATATCTTCTGACGACCAGCCCTGCTCGCGCGCTACGGCATCGCATGCCTCGGCCACGTGGTGCGTATGCTCGATTTTGAGCGCGATGCGTGGGTTGGTGGCGTCGTAGGCATCGGTGTAGCTTTTGAAGGCCGCGCGCGCCCGGTCTCGATCGATAGCTGTCATAATGACTTCCTAAAAAGTTGTGTCTTTCGATCCGGTGGCAATTGTAGGTGAACTCGGTTGCTGTCGGATGATGATTCTGCCGTATCGCTACATGCGGCTCGGAGACCTTGTCAGGGTGAGAAGCGTATGGTGCTCAAAATCGTTAGAACCGTCTGGCCGGTGATGCTTACCTATGTTGCAATAGGCGCGCCGTGCGGAATGATCATGGGGCAGACGGGAATGGAGCCCTGGATGGTCTTTGCTCTGAGCAGCACGTTTGTGACGGGCAGCGGGCAGTTTATGATCTGCAACCTGTGGCTGGCGGGTGTGCCTGCAGCATCGATCGTCGCGAGCGTCGCCGCCGTCTCCTCGCGTTTTGCGCTTTACTCGGCATCGATCGCGCCGCATCTGACGGGTGCCTCGAAGTGTCAGACGCTGGCTGTTGCCGCGACACTTACCGAGGAGGCATACGGCATCTCGCTTGCCAAGTTGGTTGAAGGGGAGGATTGGGGCCCGCGTGAGTCCTTCGTGCTCAACGTGATCCTTATCGCAACATGGGACGTTTCGTGTACGACGGGCGCCATCGTCGGCGCCGTTGTCGATGTTCCCACCGCCATTGCAGCCTTTGTCTGCACCTCACTCTTTATCTGCCTGCTCTTTTCGCAGCGGCTGTCGCGCGGCAATGTCGTGGCTGCTGTTATGGCTGCGGTGTCTGTCGCCATATGCAAGTTCTTGGGCCTCACGAATATTGCCGTGCCGGCAAGCGTCGTGGCCGGCATTGCCATTGCGTTGGCGTGCGATGCTGTATTTGACGGAAGAGGTGCCCGCGATGCCCGTTAACGAGTTCTTGGTTCTGTGGCTGTCGTCGTGGGCTGCTATCGCGTTCTTTCGCATCGCGCCGGCGTTCGCCTTGCGCGGGCGGACCCTGTCGCCCCGTATTACCGAGGCCCTGGGCTATATCCCGCCCGCTGCCTTTGCCGCGCTGGTCGCCAACGACTTGGTGAGCCCCGGCGCGTTCGACGCGGGACTCTGGCCTGCCTTGGTTCCCTGGATTGCGGCCGCCGGCGTCGTGGTCGTGGCGGTCAAGACAAAATCGATGCTGTGGTGCTGCGTCTCGGGCATCGTACTCTATATCGTCTTGAGCCTTATATAGGGGTGGCGTCGCGGGCGCCGAATCTCGTTCCATCCCAACTTGTCGAATTTTTCACCGAGCTGGTCTATTTCTTCTGGTACCATGGTCAAACTTTACTGTAGCAAAGCATGACGTGGGCTTTTGTTCCGCGTCAGCGGAAAT
>CANNPG010000087.1:0-5710 GCA_947507375.1 uncultured Collinsella sp.
TACGTTAAAACGTTTTAAATACTAAAATAGCAGCTAAATCCATATATAAGTCGTTACTTCAAACTACCTGTTTGCTTCAATGAGCTTTTCAAGCCGTAAAACACGATGGTAGAGGGCTGACTTCGACAAGGGAGGGTCAGCCATCTCCCCCAAATCACGCAGCGACAGATCGGGATAGCGCTCGCGCAGGTCGCAAAAGACCGCCAAGGCATCCGGAAGCGCATCACGAAGGCCACGCTGCTCGAGCTCATCGATAAGCGCAAGCTGATGTTGGGCGGCACCGGCGCTTCTGGTCTGGTTGGCGAGCTCGGCGTTCACGCGACGGTTCACATCGTTCTTAACCAACTTGACCGCGCGCGCCTCCTCAATCTCGGCAACGCTGCGCTTGGCGCCAATCAGCTTTAATAGATGCTCGATTTCCTCGGCGCTCTTAATGTACACGGCATATGACCCCCGCCGTGCATTAACACGAGCATGGACCCCAATCTGCTCCAACAGATCGCAAAGCCCCTTGGCATATTGCTCGCCCTGCACAGCAATCTCCAAATGAAAATCGCCGCGTGGATCGGCCACGAAGCCGCCCGCGATGAGCGCGCCGCGGATATAGGCAAGTCTACAGCAAGGACGGGCAACGATATGTCGGGGTACGCCGGCGACAAGTCCTCCCCTACGTTCGAGGATACCCAGCAGAACCAAGGCCTTATCCAGGTCTGGCTGATCAGGCAAGGTGATGAGGTAGTTTCGAACCTTATGCAATACAGATTTACGGACGGTGAACTCCGTTTTGAGCTTAAGGATACGATGCGTCAGCGTGATCATCGTGCGCGCGACGGCTCCCGTCTCAGTCGCAACCGTCAAACGATACCGCCCAGAGCCGGTAAGCGAGAGCGTACCGCTCACGCGCGTGAGGGCGGCAAGCGTCGACAAGTCGCAGTATTCACATTCGGGTTCGCAGCGCGCAAGCTCGTCGCGCACCTCAGCGGTAAACGACATGCAGGCCTATGCCTTCGTGTTGGCGCGCGACAGGTCGCGGTGGGAGATGCTCACATGATACTGAGCGCCTTCCAGGTAACGGGCCGTGGCCTCGGCAATGGCAACGCTGCGGTGCTGGCCGCCCGTGCAGCCGATGGCGATAGAAAGCTGCGGCTTACCCTCCGCGATATAACCGGGCATGACCGTATCGAGCAGCTGTGTCCAAGCCTTCCAAAACTCCTGCGTCTTGGGATGGTCCAGAACAAAATCGGAGACCTTTTTATCGAGACCGGTCATCGTGCGCATCTCGGGATCGTAGAACGGATTGGGCAGGAAGCGGACGTCGATCATAATATCCGCTTCGACGGGCATGCCGTGCTTAAAGCCAAACGAGAACACGTGGACATCCATAAGCTGCTGGTCGGACAGCTCGGAAAATGCCATACGCAGCTTGTTGCGCAGCGCAGAGGTGCGCAGACGGCTCGTGTCGATAATCATATCGGCTCGGTCGCGCACGCCCTGCAGCTGAAGGCGCTCGCGCTGAATGGCATCGGCCGTAGTCTCCCCCGGCTTGGCAATGGGATGACGGCGGCGATTTTCGCTGTAGCGACGAATCAGCACCTCGTCAGAAGCCTCCAGGAACACGATGTCGCAGCTCATCTCGCGCTCTTCGAGAGCGGCGACCGCATCGAGCAACTCGTCAAACAGTCCCTGGCTACGCAAATCGCAGGTGACGGCGAGATGCCTGCCCACGCCCGTATTGATGCCGACGAGCTCGGCAAGCTGGGCGATGAGACGCGGAGGCAGGTTATCGATGCAAAAATAGCCCATGTCCTCGAACACGTGCATGGCCTGTGTGCGGCCTGATCCGGACATTCCGGTGATGATGACGATATCGGGGATGCGCTCCGAGCGCTCCGCCGCATCCATGGCATCTCCCTTTTGCATGTGTTGCCTCCCGAAAACAAGCGCGGGACCCAGCAACCCGGATCCCGCGCGGTCAATTGCCTATATTGAGTATACCGCCCCGAGCGGATACGAGGCCTGTCTTACGCCTCAAGCGCAGCCTTGAACCAACTCGTAATACTCGTGGGGTGCGTGATGGCGGTGCCGACGACAACGGCCCAGGCGCCAGCATCGATCGCGGCGCGAGCCTCCTCGGGCGTATGCACGCGACCCTCGCAAATGATGGGAAGGCCGGGGAATTCCTCGGTCGCCTGACGCAGGAGCGGCAGATCGGGGCCATCGGCCATGGTGCAGTCGATGGCGGCAACACCATGAGACAGCGTGGTGGACACCAGGTCGAAGCCCATGTCGACAGCACGACGAATATCCTCGATGGTGGCACAGTCGGCCATCAGGAGCACGCCCTCCTCGTGCAGCGGACGGAAAGTATCTTCGACGGTCTTGCCATCGGGACGCGGACGATCGGTGGCGTCGATCGCCACGATATCGGCACCCGCAGCAACGCAGGCGCGAGCGTGGCGCAGCGTCGGCGTGATGTAAACGCCCTCGTGCCCATCCTTCCACAGGCCGATAACAGGAACCTCACAGCGACCCTTAATGGCGGCAATGTCGGCAAGGCCCTGGCAGCGAATGGCGGCGGCGCCGCCGAGCTCGCAAGCGCGAGACATTTGAGCCATGGTCTCAGGCGTACGAAGCGGCTCGCCCATATACGCCTGAACGCTCACGACGAGCTTGCCCTTCAGGGACTGGATCAAAGGATCAACGGTCATGTTCGACTCAACCTTTCTCAAAACAGCCTTCTGAGACACCGCACCTTGACGTTCAAACCGTCGCTCGCGTACCGAAGTACGCTTCGCTCCTCTTTCACGTCAATCTGCGGCACCTCAGAAGGCGCACTTGGTAGTTATGTTTACTTCAACGATGCAAGAAGGTGTTCGGCGGCACCGATGAGCGGAGCATCGCCCTCCAGAGAACCGATGAGGATCGGCGTGTCCTGAAGCGGATCGAGCGCTTGGCTGGCATAGCCCTCGTGCACCGAATCCTTCCACGTCTGCGAACGCCAATCGGGACCTTGGTGAATCACGCCACCCGAAAGCACGATGACCTCAGGGTCCAGGATGTTAGCGAGCGAGCCCAAGCTGGCACCCAGCGCAAAGCCGGCGTCATGGATGACCTCGGTCGCCTTTGCGTCGCCCGCACGGCACAGGTCGTTCACATCGCGACCGACCGAAGGACGGCTGGGGTCGACGCGACCAAAGCGCTCATCGTACATACGACCAATGGAAGTGCCCGAAGCAACCGACTCCAGATGGCCGGAACGCCCGCAGGCGCAGGGAATGCCGGCGGCAGCCGAGCACTCGATGTGGCCCATATGACCGGCAGCACCATGGAAGCCCTGCATCACGCGGCCGTTCTCGACATATGCGCCGCCGATGCCCGTACCGATGCCAAGACACAAGACGGAGAACTTGCCCTTGCCGACGCCCCAGTGGGCCTCGCCCAGAGCATGAGCCTGCACGTCGCCTACAACGGCAACGGGAAGACCGAGGTCCTCGCGCAGACGCGGCCCCAACTGGACGCCGGACCAGCCGGGCATGATCTCGTTGGCATACGCGATGGCGCCCGTCTTGGGATCGACGACGCCGGCAGCACCGATACCGACGCCAAGGACCTCGACATCGGGATTCGCCTCGAGAGCAGCCTTGATGGACGCCTCGATACGCTGGAAGACGGCCTCGCCGCCCTCCTGGGCCTCGGTGGGAACCTCGGCCTCAAATACGGGATGGGGCACGCTGCCGTCAGCCGGGTACTCCATGATGGCAGTCGCGATCTTAGTTCCGCCGATATCGACAGAGCAGACGTACTTGTTCTCCATGTCGCTCTCCTTAGGAGATAAAAAACAACTACAGGAAATGAAGGCTGCGTTATCGCCGCAGCTTGGTAAAGGTTTCCCGGGTGCCCGAGGTTGGGGTGAAAGCGGTCGGGCGTTGACCCAATGGGTCACGCTCGACCGCTTGAGCCCCAAGATCGGGTGCCCGGGGAAGCTTTACAGGAGACCGTTGTCCTGGAGGACCTTCTTAATCGCCTCGACGTTCTCGCCGGTCATGGCCTTCACCGGGCGCGGCATGGTCGGGCTGTCGAAGATGCCCATGAGGTTCATAGCGGTCTTGAAGGCGCCGACGCCACCGGCATAGCCCTGGACGCCCGAGGTGACATCCCAGATGTGCGAAATCTCATTGAGGCGATCCTGCTCGGCCTTGACGGTAGCCCAGTCACCAGCCTGAGCGGCCTTCCACTGACGCACGTAGCCCTCGGGCTCAACGTTGGCGAGACCCGGGACGGAACCGTCGGCGCCACCGAGGTAAGCGCCGTCGACAACAACCTCGTGACCGGTGAGGATGCTCATCGGATGGCCGTTCTTCTCGTTCTCCTGAACGAGGTAGCGGAACGAGATGTCATCACCCGAGGAATCCTTGACGCCGGCCAGAACGCCCTCGGCGCCGAGCTTGGCAAGGAGCTTCCAGGGGAGCTTGGTGTGGACGCACACGGGGATGTCGTAGGCGAAGATGGGCAGGTCGAGTTCCTCATGCAGGATGCGGAAGTGCTCCTCAACCTCGGTCATGCCCTGCAGGGCATAGAACGGGCAGGTGGCGACGAGGGCATCGGCGCCCAGCTCCTGGGCGACCTTGCCGTGCTCGATCATGCGCTCGGTCTCGGTATCGATGATGCCGACCAGAACAGGCACACGGTGGTCGACGATACGGACGGCCTCGGCGATAATCTGGCGACGGCGCTCGTCGGTGGAGAAGACGACCTCGCCCGAGGATCCCAAGAAGAACAGGCCATCGACGCCGGCGTCGATCATGCGGTTGATGCTGCGCTCAAAGGAGACAACATCGAGCTGGTGATCTTCGGTATCGGGAACAACGACGGGAGGGATAACGCCGGTGAATTTCTGAGTTGCCACGAGAATCTCCTTAGTTGTCTGGTGGGCAGCCCTATGCCGCCCACTCTTGTTGGCAGTGTCCAGGCCGTCTAGGCCAAAGAACACGAGTAGAACGTTTGGTTAAAAAAGTCGACGACTTCGTTTTCGAACGCATTGATGCGCTCGTGAGCGTATTTGGCATAGATGATATGCCTCCGGTCACACTCAAGACCGTTGAATACGGCAAACTGATCCTTGGGATCGCTCACGGTATCCATAAGCGATGTGCCCATGAGCACCGATCCGCGCACCCGAGACGACAGCGCCTCGAGGCCGCCAGGAAGCGGATTGGCAACCGCCGTGCAGGCGAGGCCCCGCTCGTCCAGAGCAGAAACCGCCAGCGCGACTCCGCCGCCAAGACCCTCGCCCCATGCAAAGATGCGGTCGGGGTCCATGCCATCAAGATTGCGCGCCACCTTCGCCAGCGCGCAGCCCCAACGGACGCGCTCGACAAAAGCGGGCGAAGAAATCCCCCGCTGCAGGTCGTCCGCACCAGCAACATCGTCATCCAGCGCGAGGACGGCATACCCCATGGCGGCAAATCTCGTCATGTGATGCCAGCCGCGCACAGGCCGATCGATGTCGTGGAACATCAGGCACAGCGGCACGCGCTCAGATACTCGGGCACGACCGACAGGCTCGATCAAACGAGCGTGAATCGCATCGTCACCGAGCTCAAAGGAGACCTCCGAGTAACGGGCGCAGGGGTTAACAAAGTCAATCGCCGTAATGGCCAGGCCTTGAATCTCAAGATTCGAAGCGCATGTCTCTAAATCAGAAACATCT
>CANNPG010000088.1:0-5635 GCA_947507375.1 uncultured Collinsella sp.
AACCAGGCAACGCTTACGCTGCGCAGCTGGGTCGATGAGATCGGTGAGTCTCGGTATCCCATGACGCACTAGGGCGACGGCATATTTACCGTAGAGCTTGAGTGCACCGAGCCCTGTCTTATCTGGTACAGCTTTATCTGCAATATCGAAGGCCAGCCTGAGGTTCGCCTGGGCGCACCGCAAGGACGCACCGGCGGCGAAGGCGTAACCTACGATTACGCCGAGGTGCCGTCATTCCAGGTCACCGTCTACAAACACCGTGAGAACCGTCCTACCTGGTACGAGCGCGGTATGGTCTACCAGATCTTCCCCGATCGCTATGCCCGCGACGAGCACTGGCGCGAGCGCACGCTGGCCGAGGTCGAAAAACCGCGTAAGGGCATTCAGCGCCGCATGGTCGAGGACTGGAATGAGCCGCCTGTGTACGAGCGCGCCGAGGACGGCTCCATCAAGACCTGGGACTTCTACGGCGGATCGCTCAAGGGTATCCAGGAAGACCTGCCTCGCATCGCCGAGCTGGGCTTTACAGCCATCTACCTCAACCCCATTTTTGAAGCCGCGAGCAACCACCGCTACGACACCGCCGATTACACCAAGATCGATCCGATTCTGGGCACCGAGCAGGACTTTACCGAGCTGTGCGAGGCGGCCGAGAAGCTGGGCATTTCCATCATTCTGGACGGCGTGTTCAACCACACGGGCGACGATTCGATCTACTTCAACCGCTACGGCAACTACCCCGGAGTGGGCGCATGGCAAAGCGAAGATTCGCCGTGGCGCGATGCGTTTTATTTCCACGAGGACGGCTCGTACGACTGTTGGTGGGGCGTGGGCAATATGCCCGCCATCAATGAGAGCTCCGATCTGGTGCGCGAGCGGCTCCTGGGCAAGGACGGCGTCATTCGTAAATGGCTGCGCGCCGGCGCTCACGGCTGGCGCCTGGATGTGGCCGACGAGCTTTCCGATGACTTCCTGACCGAGATCAAAAAGGCCGTGCTCGCCGAGAAGCCCGACGCGCTGCTGCTCGGCGAGGTCTGGGAAGATGCCTCCAACAAGATCAGCTACGGCCATCTGCGTCGGTATCTACAAGGCTCCGAGCTCGACTCGGCCATGGATTACCCCTTCCGCGACATGGTCATCGGCTTTTTGATGGGCTACAAAAACGCGTACCAAGCTGCCGAGGATATCGAGACCCTACGCGAGAACTATCCGCGTGAGGCCCTGTCTTGCGCGCTCAACCTGCTGTCGAGCCACGACCGTCCGCGCATTATCTCGGTGCTCGGCGGCGGCCCCGACGAGTCGCAGCTGCCCGAGAGTGAGCGCAGCAAATGGCGCCTGGACGAGAACTCCATGGGCCTGGCCAAGAGCCGCTTTTGGCTGGCGACGCTCATGCAGATGACGTTCCCGGGCGTTCCCTCAATCTATTACGGTGACGAGTACGGCTTGGAGGGTCTCACCGATCCGGGCAATCGCCGCACCATGCCGACCAAGGAAAACCTGCACGACTTCGATACGTTCGCGATCGTCAAGAATGCCTCGGCCGTGCGCCGCGCGCTGCCGTTTATGATCGATGGCGAGATCAAGGCCTTTGCGCTCAATGATGAGGTGCTGGCATACAACCGCACGGGCAAGGATGGCGAGTCCGCGACGGTTATCATCAACCGCAGCCTGCGCAATTCACACCGCGTGACGATTCCGGCACTCGGCGAATGCGCGAGCGATGTGATTAGCGGTCACGAGTGCGAGATCCACAACGGCACGGTCACGCTCGATCTGTATCCGCTGGGCTCTTCGATCATCTATCACCACGCCGAGCAGCGCCTGCAGGAGCCGCTCGATCACGGTGCGGGTGTTGTGTGCCATATCACATCGGTGCCGACCGATGACGGCAAGCCCGGTACGATCGGCGCGCCCACGCGTCGCTTTATCGACCATCTGGCCGCCATGGGCATGCGCTACTGGCAGGTTCTCCCCGTCAACCCCACGGACTTCTTCCGCTCCCCTTACGCCGGTCCTTCGGCCTTTGCAGGCAATATCGACCTGCTACCCGAGAGCCACGAGGAGCTGGCCGCCGACTTTGAGACCTGGATGGCCCGCGGCGGCGAAGATGCCGATCCGTTGTACACCGCGTTTAAACATCGCAATGCCGATTGGCTCGAGAAGTACAGCATCTATATGGCCGTCAAAAAGTACTTTGAAGGCGAGTCGCGCCACAATTGGCCGGCAGATGTCGCTCGCTACAACGAGCATCTAATCGACGACAAGCGCTTCCACAACGAGGCCGAGCTTCAGGCGTACATGCAGTACCGCTTTGACCTCGCTTGGTGTGAGCTCATGAACTATGCGCACAAGAAGGGCATCGAGGTCATCGGCGATATTCCTATGTACGTGTCCGACGATTCGGCAGACGCGTGGAGCGAACCCGAGAACTTCTGGCTGTCCGATACCGGCAAGGCGATTGAGATTTCCGGCGCGCCGCCCGACAACTTTGCGCCCGAGGGCCAGATGTGGGGCAACCCGACGTTCCGCTGGGACCACATGAAGCAGAACGGCTATAGTTGGTGGATGGATCGCCTGCGCCGCGCGTTCTCGCTCTACGACCGCGTGCGTCTGGATCACTTCCTGGGATTCCACAGCTATTACAGCATTCCCGCGGGCAAGGCATGCGCCGACGGCCGCTGGCTGGCGGGCCCGGGCAAGGACCTGTTCCAGACCGCCTATGACGAACTGGGTCCGCTCAACTTTATCGCTGAGGACTTGGGCTATCTGACGCCCGGTGTTCGCGCCATGGCATCGACCTGCGGTTTCCCCGGCATGGACGTGCTGGAGTTTAGCGACTACGACGTTCGTTGCGGTGTGCATCCCACGCCCGGCAAGATTCTGTACACCTCGACGCACGATACGTCGACGCTGGCCGGTTGGTGCACCCGTACCTTTGCGGGCGGCGATGAACCGAGCGGTGTTGAGGTGGCGGCCAAGCTGATGAGCGACGCGCTGGCAAGCGACGCTCCCCTGGTGATGATGCCACTGCAGGATGTCCTGGGGCTTGGCGACGACGCGCGCATGAACGTTCCGGGCGTGGCCACGGGCAACTGGACCTGGCAGGCTGACGAGGCGGACATTGCAGCCGCCGAGAACAAAACCGCACAGCTCCTGCGCAACAACCATAGATTCTGGGGCGAAGCGTGATAAAACCCCCGATATAGGGTACAGTTACAGACGTTTGAATTTATGCGGGCAGAGTAATCTGCCCGCTTTGTGCTGAAAAGGAAGTATTATGGCGCGCTACGATTACAAGTGCTCGAGCTGCGGCAACGTGTTTGAGGTTGAGCATCCCATGTCCGAGACTCCCGAGGTCGTGTGCCCCAGCTGCGGTGCCCCGGCGGCCAAGACGTTCTCGGCCAGCGGCATTAAATTTGAGGGCAGCGGTTTCTACAACACCGATCAACGAAGCGGCGGCTCCAGTACCAACGCCACCAGTGGCTGCTGCGCCAACTGCCCGCATAGCCGCTAGAAACAACGCGGCCCCGCGATCAACGCCGATCGCGGGGCTATTTCTTTGCTCTATGGGTAGCTAATCAAGCTACCCAGGTTTCCTTGTGAATTGCGGTGAAATAAGGACTGTTTGGCGGACAGAAGCGGCTTTTCAATCCCTATTTCACCGCAACTTAGTCGTTACTTGTGGACCAGTCTGGCGCAGAAGTGGCCGTCGTAGGAGTCGGCGTTTACCGGCACGCTTTGGAAGAGGCCTCGATCGTTCTGGCGTACGGATACGAGCTTCTTGGCCTGATCGAACTCGGGGAGTTGCAGAATCTGTGCCTCGGAAAGCGGCGCCACGCTAAAGCCAGCACCCTCAGGAGAGGTCAGGAAGGCATCCACGACCTGCGTGTTCTCTTCATCAAAAACCGAGCAGGTGGCATAGATGAGCTCTCCGCCGGCGGCCACGCGCGCAGAAGCCTCCTTAAGCATCGCCAGCTGAAGCTTGGGTAACTCGGCCGTCACATCATTCTCGGTTAGGCGCCACGGGATCTCGGGATGACGGCGCATAGTGCCGCTACCCGAGCACGGCGCATCGATAAAGACCGTGTCGAACTTAACCGGCTCCCCAAGCATGGCGTCAAACGATGTGAGCACCTCATCAAGCTCGCAGGCATCACCCGAAACCGTACGAACGCCCTGAATACCAGCCTTATGCAGGCGCGCGAGATTCAGGTCGCACTTACGGTCATGAAGATCAAGTGCCGTATGCTGACGCTCATAGCCGGCGCGCTTGGCCTGGCACATCATCACATAGGTCTTGGTGCCACGACCGGCACCAATCTCAAGGCAGCTGCCAGGGCGCGTGGCAGCTGTGGCGATAAGCTGCGCGTTGAGATCAGATGCCACCGCGGCAGGACGCTCAAACACACCCGAAGCAACGGTAACCTGGGCATCAACCGGGGCATGGCAGCCCGGGAAGACAGGCGCGACGAGCTGCGAGATATACGGATCGGGCTTGGTCGCAAAGGCGTTCTCATGCAGGGCCAGTGGCGCGGGGGCCAGATTGCCGGCAAAGTTAAGCGCACCCTCTGGCGTGTCGAACGATGCCATAATGCGAGCGCACAGCCAACGCGGCAGTCCCATCAGACGCGACAGACGAACCAGGCGTCGATCAGACTCATCTACATCGGACGCCGTGGCAAAGTCCTCAACGTTGTCCGCGACCTTATGCAGCACGGCATTGGCCAAACCGGCGGCAGACTTAGCTCCGCTGCGCACCAGCTCAACGCCCTGACTCACCGCAACGCGACCAGGCGTATGCAGATAGAGCATCTCGAAGGCCGAGATACGAAGCGCCATGCGAACACGCGGCGCAACCTTTTTAGGCTTATCGAGAAACTGATCGAGCAGTTCGTCCAAAATACCCTGCGTGGCGGCCACACCAAGCGCCAAGCGAGCTGCAAAAGCGGAATCGCGCTGGTCAATAGCCTTGGCCGATGCGCGAGAGGACAGCACGTCGCGCGCATACATGCCGCGGCGATCGGCCTCCATCAGCACATCGAGTGCAAGCTTGCGCGCGGGAGACAGCTTGCTCATGACAAAACACCCCAGATAAGATCGGCGCCTTGCAGCCCAGCAGCCCAAGCAGAAGCGGCCATGGCACGCTTGCCATCGGGCTTAACCTCGAGCAGTTCAACCGCACCATCGGAAAGGCCAAGGAAAACACGCTTATTCTTAACGTCAACGCCGCCCTTGCCAAGCGAAACATCGGCCAGCGCAGCATCGAGCACACGCACGGTCTTGCCGGCAATCACGCAACGAGCAGGCGCGGTATCGGACGAAGCGAGCACATGACGTACGCAATCGAGCGCAGCCATCTGCGGATCCAGACGCATCTCCAGCTTGGAAATCTTGGCAGCATGAGTAACGAGCGACTCATCCTGCTCAGTCCAAACAGCCGAGCCATCGGCAAGCGAGGGAAGCGTATCAGCCAGCAGTTTGCCGCCAAGCTCACCAAGCTCCATGGTCAGCGCCTCAGCATGCTTACCGGCAACCGACGTGGAAGCCTGAGCACAATAAGCGCCGGTATCAACGCCATGCCCAATACGCATAATGGAAACACCAGCAAACTCATCACCAGCAAGAATGGCACGCT
>CANNPG010000089.1:0-5618 GCA_947507375.1 uncultured Collinsella sp.
GTTTGTCAAGATGAACGTGAGCGAGACGTTCTGGAATATGTTCCTGGTCGTGATTCAGCTTGGCGCCATTTTGGCCGTCTGCGTCCTGTTCTTCTACGATCTCAACCCGTTTTCTCCCAGCAAGGGCAAGGAGGGCCGTCGCGACACCTGGGTGCTGTGGGGCAAGATTGTGCTCGGTTGCATTCCCGCCGCGGCGATCGGTCTGCCGCTTAACGACTGGATGGAGGAGCATTTCTATAATGCTCCCGTCGTGGCGCTGGCGCTCATTGTGTACGGCGTGCTGTTTATCGTGATTGAGAACTGGCGCGCGAGCAAGCGCGACCAGGCCGCTCTTGCCGGTTCGTTTGGTTCTCGTGCTGTGGTGTCGGGTGGACGTCCCGCCGGTGCACACTTTGCGGCGCCCGCCGCGGCTACCGCTGAGGATGAGGACGATGACGATAGCCTGGACTTTGGCTCCATCACTACGCTCGAGGATCTGAGCTGGAAGACCGCGCTGGGTATCGGTTGCTTCCAGGTGCTTTCGCTGATTCCGGGCACATCGCGCTCCGGCTCCACCATCATCGGCGGCTTGCTTTTGGGCTGCACGCGCTCGGTGGCGTCTAAGTTCACGTTCTTCCTGGCTATTCCCGTTATGTTTGGCGCAAGTGCGCTCAAGCTGGTCAAGTACTTCGTTAAGGGTGGCACCTTCGGCACCAACGAGATCGCCATCCTGGGCGTGGGCTGCATCGTGGCCTTTGTGGTTTCGCTTATCGCCATCAAGTGGCTTATGGGTTTCGTCCGCCGTCATGACTTCAAGTGCTTCGGCGTCTACCGCATCATTCTGGGCATCGTGGTGCTCGCGTACTTCTTCGTCCTGGAGCCTATGCTCGGCCTGTAACTTGGTTGATGCTGCGCGGCGGCCAGAGCGACAACTTGTCATTCAAAGAGGGTGGCATGACCAAAAGGTCTATGCCGCCCCCTTTTGGTGCAATGGGGCGGGCCTGACGGTGGCGCACGGAGTCGTGGTGTGATTTGCGTCGGTGTCCGCGCGGCTCGGTATACTGGTACGGCTCAAACTATGGCGCCGCCCGCAGGCGCGCCGTCCGTCAGATGAGGAGTCGCCCATGACCCAGCCCCTGCCCTGGGAAAAGAACGCCGCGGTACCCGTACCGCCCGCGCCGGAACCCGTGCCGCTCGATGCATACACCGCCCCCGCTGCGCCGGAGCCCGAGCTCGTTCCGCTCGACATCTACGACGCTCCCGCGCCGGCGCCCAAGCCCGCCAAACCGCTCGTCGACATCGACAGCCTTAATCCCGCCCAGCGCGAGGCGGTCCTGTCCACCGAGGGCCCGTTGCTGGTGCTCGCCGGCGCCGGCTCGGGCAAGACCCGCGTCTTGACCTTCCGCATCGCACATATGCTCGGCGACCTGGGTGTTAAGCCTTGGCAGGTTCTTGCTATTACGTTTACCAACAAGGCCGCGGCAGAGATGCGCGAGCGTCTGGCGGCACTCATTCCCAGCGGCACCCGTGGCATGTGGGTGTGTACCTTCCATGCTATGTGCGTGCGCATGCTGCGCGAGGACGCCGACCTGTTGGGCTACACCGGCCAGTTCACCATCTACGATGACGATGACTCAAAGCGCATGGTGCGCGACATTATGCAGGCGCTCGGCATCGAGCAAAAGCAGTTCCCCATCAACATGATCCGCAGCAAGATTAGCTCGGCCAAAAACGCCATGATCGGCCCCGAGGACATGCTCAAGAGTGCCGATAGCCCCAACGACAAAAAGGCCGCGCAGGTCTACCTAGAGCTGGAGCGCCGCCTGCGCGCCGCCAATGCGATGGACTTTGACGACCTGCTCGTGCGCGCGCTCGAGCTGCTGCGCACCCGTCCCGAGGTGCTCGATAAGTACCAAGAGCGCTTCCGCTACATTAGCGTCGACGAGTATCAGGACACCAACCACGTCCAGTACGAGATCGCCAACCTGCTGGCCGCTAAGTACCAAAACCTCATGGTCGTGGGCGACGATGACCAGTCCATTTACAGCTGGCGTGGCGCCGACATCACCAACATCCTGGACTTTGAGAAGGACTTTAAAAACTGCAAGACCGTCAAGCTGGAGCAGAACTATCGCTCTACGGGTCACATCCTGAGCGCCGCCAACGCCGTGGTGCGCCACAACTCGCAGCGCAAGGACAAGCGCCTGTTTACGGCCGAGGGCGATGGCGAGAAGATCCAGGCCTTCCAGGCGAGCGACGAACGCGACGAGGGTCGCTGGATTGCCGGCGAGATCGAGAAACTGCATGCCAAAGGCACGAGCTACGACGACATCGCCGTGTTCTATCGCACCAACGCCCAGTCGCGTATCCTCGAAGATATGTTCCTGCGCGCGGGCGTGCCCTACAAGATCGTGGGCGGCACGCGATTCTTCGACCGTGCCGAGATCCGCGACGTCATGGCCTACCTTAAGATGATCGTGAACCCGGCCGACGAGATGAGCGTCAAGCGCGTCATCAACACACCTCGCCGCGGCATCGGTTCCACCTCGATCCAAAAGATCGAGCAGCTGGCGCGCGACAACCGCTGCTCGTTCTTCCAGGCTTGCGAGATCGCGTGTGCCGAAACCGGCATGTTTAGCGCCAAGGTGCGCAACGGCCTGTCGAGCTTTGTGTCGCTGGTGCGCGAGGGTCGCCGCATGGACGGCGAGCTCAAGGACGTTGTCGAGATGATCGTCGATAAGACGGGCTTGCTGCAGGCGTTTCGCGCCGAGGGCACCATGGAGTCCGAGAGCCGCGCCGAGAACATCCAGGAATTCCTGGGCGTCGCTGCCGAATTTGAGGAGACGCACGAGGATATCGAGGGTACGCTCGAGAGCTTGGAAGAGCTGCGCGCAGCCGGTGTTGCCGACGTGCCTGCCGGCGCCGAGCCCGAGCCCGTTGTGGTGAGCGCGCCTGCGCCCGAACCGGGGCCATCTGCCCCGGCATCCTCGTTTGAGGCACTCGTCGGCGCGCGCGATGCCGCGGGCTCCAATCCGCTCGATAGCCTGGCTGCTCCGGCGCTGTCTCCGCAGGATGCCCTGGCTGCTGCCATCGCGGGCAACGCGTATGCCGCGCCGACGGAGATGCCGGCGGGTGCCGTGCATGCCGACGAGATTGAGCGCACCTACGGTCCGCTCACCTGTAAGGCGCTGCCGGCACTCATGGAGTGGCTGGCCCTGCGCTCCGACTTGGATTCCCTGGCCGGCGAGACGCATGCCATCACCATGATGACCATCCACTCCGCCAAGGGCCTGGAGTTCCCTGCGGTGTTCGTGGCCGGCATGGAGGAGGGCATCTTCCCGCACGTGCACGACTTTGGCGGCAGCGATGACCCAGGCAAGCTCGAGGAGGAGCGTCGCCTGGCCTACGTCGCCATCACGCGCGCTCGTAAGCGCCTGTTCTTGACCTATGCGGCCACGCGTCGCACCTACGGCTCGACCTCTGCCAACCCGCGCTCGCGCTTCCTCAACGAGATTCCGTTTGAGGACATCGAGTTTAGCGGCATCGGTTCTGCCGGTTTTGAGGGCACGGGCTGGGAGAAGCGCGGCGACCGTCGCGGCACCTTTGGCTCGGGCATGGGCTCGGATATGTACGGCGGCAAGGTGTTTGGTTCGCATACGCGCTCGACCGGCGGTTCCGGTTCGCGCGGCGGATCGAGCTTTGACGACTTCTTTGGCGGCAGCAGCTACGGGACCGAGCGCCATCGTGGGGTCTCGCCCGACGCCGGCCGTGTTGCCTCGACCTTTGGCTCGGGCGCGCCGCGAGCCAAAAAACCGTCGTCCAAGGTGTCCCCGACGGTGGAGCGCAAGGTCGATCGCGCCAGCGCATCGCAGGACTTTGCCGCGGGCGATACCGTGAGCCATAAGACCTTTGGCACGGGTACCGTGATCTCGGTCGCCGGAGACATGATCGAGGTCCAGTTCGAAAAGACCGGCCAGACCAAAAAGCTAATGAAGGGCTTCGCTCCGATCGTCAAACTGTCGTAGTCCCGGCGGACCTGGGCGGGCGCATAGGGCAACATCGCCTGCTCGGACAGTCCTGCGCAAGACGGAGAGCACATTAAGTGCTCTCCTTTGCGTGCGGAACTCGCGATCGATGTTGCCCCATACGCCCGCCCAGGTCCTTGGGTAACGGTGCTTGCGAACGTCGCTCTGCTCGTTCGCTTTTTGATCTGGAGAGCCGGGTGGGCTGATAAATAGATATGGCAAGGGGCTCTCCCGCACATGGACGGGAGAGCCCCTTGTTGCGTTTGGGTTGTTGGTGCGACCTACAGGTGGCTGATGATCAGTTCCATCTTGCCTTCGAGGTCGATGGAGCTGACGGTGCTCGGGGCCAACAGGTGGCTTCCCTTGTGGACGGGGTCGCCGCAGACGGTGCCTTCGCCGTCGATGACCGACAGGCACATGAAGGGCCAGCGCTGGTCGAGGGTCTTGCTGCCGTTGACGCGCACGCGATCGACGGTGTAGCAGGGGTTGGACTCGAGCTCGGTCACGCCGTCCACCTCGGGCGCGGTCACCGTGCCGTCGGTCGGAGCCTGAGCATCAAAGTCGATGCAGTCGAGGCTCTGCTCAATGTGCAGCGGGCGCAGGTTGCCGTCAGTGCCGGGACGGTCGTAGTCGTACAGACGATACGTCACGTCGCTCGACTGCTGCGTCTCCAAAATGAGCGTGCCGGTCTTGATGGCGTGCACGGTACCGGAATCAATCTGGAAAAAGTCGCCCTTGTGAATCGGCAACACGTTGAGCATGTCGTCCCAACGTCCTTCCTCGATCATTTGTGCGGCCTCGGCGCGGTCCTTGGCACGCTGGCCGACGATGATCGTGGCGTCGGGCTCGCAGTCCAGCACATACCAACACTCGGTTTTGCCCAGGCTACCGTTCTCGTGCTCGGCAGCGTACTCGTCGTTGGGATGAATCTGGATCGAAAGGTCGTCCTTGGCGTCCAGAATCTTAATGAGCAGCGGGAACTCCTTGCCCTCGCAGTTGCCAAAGAGCTCGCGATGCTCGGCCCACAGCCACGACAGCGTGTGGCCGGCATACGGGCCCTCCGCGATCTGGCAGTCGCCGTTGGGGTGGGCCGAGATGGCCCAGCACTCACCGATGGGGCCATCGGGAATGTCGTAGCCAAATACGGTTTCGAGCTGGCGACCGCCCCAGATCTTCTCGTGGAAGATCGGCGTCAGTTTAATCAAATCGGACATATTCATACCTCATTGTGTTGCGCGGGCGCTGCGTAAAACTGTTCAAAACGAGCGCCCGCATGACTGCAAAAACCTATGCCAACGTTACGTTGTGCAACTCAAAGCGGTCGCCAACGTTGCGCGAGACCGAATACTCAAAGGCGGCGCCGCTGTCCAAAAAGCCAATCTGGGTGAGCTCGAGCAGGGGAGAGCCAGGCTTGGTGTCCAGGCGCTCGGCTTCTTCCTCGGTTGCTGCCACGGCGCGAATGGTACGGTGGAAGCTCGAAATCTTCAGCCCACATTGCTCGCGGATGAAGTGGTAGACCGATCCGTACAGGTCCTTCTTTTTAAGGCCTGGAATCAGCTCGAGGGGCATGTAGGTGTACTCGATAACGATGGGCTTCTCATCGGCCTGACGCAC
>CANNPG010000090.1:0-5589 GCA_947507375.1 uncultured Collinsella sp.
ATGCTCTTCAGGTTATATCCGCTGCGCTCAAAGAGGTCTGCTCGGCGTCTGGTGGCTTTATCGCACGCTACGGTGGCGATGAGTTCGTGGTGCTCCAAAAGGCAGTGGCGGAACGGGATATCATGCATCTGTGCGCGACAATCAACGACGAGCTCGCGCATGCCGAGGTGCCGTATGCATTGCGGATGTCCATCGGTTACGCGCGGGTCGGCGATAGTGTTGATACCTGGCAAGACTTACTTCGCGCTGCCGATGCGGAGCTTTACCGCGTCAAGGCCGAGAAAAAGAAAGCTCGCGTTCAGATACGCTAGGAAAAGGGGCACACGACCGTTGCGATGGTCGTGCGCCCCTTTTGCGTTTGTGGGGGCCACCGGCCATAATGCCCAGGCGCGGTGCGGCAAGACGGGCGTCTGCCGCCGCGACTCGGTACGAAATCAACGAGAACCAGTGTGCTCCATTAAGCTAAAGTATGCGAATGCCCTCCCTAAAAAGGTGAGTTCGCTAGGCTTTTTTGGGTTTGTTGACGATGATGATGCCGCCGCAGACCAACAGCAGGGCAACGATGACGGTAACGGGGCTCGTGCCCGCGCCTTCGCCGAGCAGCAGCGCGCTCAGCAGCACACCAAAGACGGGGTTCATAAACCCAAAGACCGAGACGCGGCTGACGGGGTTGACGGCAAGCAGGCGCGACCACAGCGAGTAGGCGACCGCGGAGATAAGCGCCATGTAGATGATGAGCGCGATGGCGGGGGCAATCGCCGTGGGGGAGAGCGCGCCACTCATCAAAAAGCCGATGGCGGTGAGGACAAGGCCGCCGACCAAGAACTGCCACCCGGCAAGCAAGACGCCGTCGTGCTCGCGCGAGAAGATGCCAATCAGGCAGGTCGAAAGGGCACCCGCGACGGTGGAGGCTAGGATAAAGCCCTCGCCATCGAGCCTGAAGCCAAAGGTGCCATCCGCGCCCGAAAGGTTGACGAGAGCGACGCCGGCAAAGCCCAGCGCACAGCCAAGCACCTTGGCCGTATTGAGCTTCTCGGTGCGAAACGCCAGGGCGGCAAAGAGGATTGCGAGGAAGTTGGCGCTGGCCTCGATGATGGAGCTCGACATGGCGCTGGCGCGCGAGAGGCCCAGATAGAAAAAGAAGTACTGCCCGATAGTCTGGAAGAGCGACAAGACAAAGATGGGCTTGATGTCGCGAGCCTGCGGAATGAGGGGGCGGCGTTGGGCCGCACTCATCCCAACGATAACCAGGGCGCCGGCAAGCGTGAAGCGCAAGCCCGCAAAGAGCAGCTGCGAGGCGCTATCGTGCGCTGGGATACCAAAGAGTGCGTAACCGATCTTGATACAGGGAAAGGCCGATCCCCAGAGTGCACAGCAGACGAGGCAGCCCAGGATGAGTCCGGGCAGGGTGGCGAGATACGGCTTGCGGCTTTCCATGATGTCCTTCCTACATGCGCGAAGCAAAAAAGAACCCGCCACCGGATGTGCCGGTGGCGGGTGTTGTTACCCGAAGGGATTGTACCCGATGGGAAAGGTTTAAGCGAAGTAGGCCACGCCGCTCTCAAAGATCGGCATGAACTTATCGCCGGGGACATGCTCGGGCACGTTGCGGTACAGGTTGTCGCCGCGACGCTCGGCATGGCCCATCTTGCCCAGGACGCGGCCGTCGGGGCTCGTGATGCCCTCGATGGCGAGTGCGGAGCCGTTGGGGTTGACGGAAAGGTCCATGCTGGGCTTGCCGTTCTCGCCCACGTACTGCGTGGCGACCTGGCCGTTGGCGATCAGCTGGGCGAGCACTTCGTCATTGGCGACAAAGCGGCCCTCGCCGTGGCTGATGGCGACGGTGTAGGGGTCGTCCAGGCTGCACTGCGACAGCCACGGGGACAAGTTGGACGAGATGCGGGTGCGCACCAGACGGCTCTGGTGGCGACCGATGGTGTTGAACGTCAACGTGGGCGCATCGGGCGTGGCGTCGACGATGTCGCCGTAGGGCACCAGGCCGAGCTTGATCAGGGCCTGGAAGCCGTTGCAGATGCCCAGCATCAGGCCATCGCGGGCCTTGAGCAGGTCGCGGACTGCCTCGGTGACCTCGGGAGCGCGGAAGAACGCCGTGATGAACTTGGCAGAGCCGTCGGGCTCGTCGCCGCCCGAGAAGCCGCCGGGGATCATAACGATCTGGCTTGCACGGATGCGGCGGGCAAGCTCGTGGGTGCTCTCGGCGACGGCCTCGGGCGTGAGGTTGTTGATCACGAAGGTGTCGGCCTCGGCACCGGCGGCACGGAAGGCGCGGGCGCTGTCGTACTCGCAGTTGTTGCCGGGGAACACGGGGATGATCACGCGCGGGCGGGCGATCTTGGCGCCGCCGTACACGTGGATATCCTTGGCGCGGAAGTCGATGGTCTCGACCTCGGGGGTCTCGCCGGCGCTGCGGTAGGCGAAGACGCCCTCGATGCCGCTCTCCCAGGCCTCCTGGAGCTCGGCGAGCTCGATGACCTCGGAGCCGGTGTCGATGACATAGCCCTCGACGGTGGTGCCCAGGGGCTCGACGACAACGCCGTCGGCGACCTCGGGCAGCTCGGCGTCCTCGGCGAGCTCGACGATAAAACTGCCGTAGAGCGGGGTGAAGAGGCTCTCCACGTCTACATCCTCGGCAAGCTCGATACCGATCTGGTTACCGACGCACATCTTAAAGAGGCTCTCGGCGCCGCAGCCGTAGCCGGGCGTGGATATGGCCAGGGCGTTGCCGGTAGCAGTGAGCGCCTCGACGGCGTCAAACGCGGCGAGCAACTGCTGGGCTTCGGGACGGTAGTCCTCGCCATAGGTGGCGGGGGCGATGCGGACGACGCGGTGCGTGAGGCCCTTGAACTCGGGCGAGACGGCGCGGGCGGCCTTGCCCACGGCGACGGCGAAGCTGATCAGGGTCGGCGGAACGTTGAGCTCGCCGGTCTCGTCCTCAAACGAACCGCTCATGGAGTCCTTGCCGCCGATGGCGCCGGCACCCAGGTCGACTTGGGCCATGAGGGCGCCCAGGACGGCTGCCGTGGGCTTGCCCCAGCGCTCGGCCTCGGTGCGCAGACGCCCGAAGTACTCCTGGAAGGAGAGATAGGCGCGCTTGTGCTCAAAGCCGGCAGCCACGAGCTTGGCGATGGACTCGACCACGGACAGGTAGGCGCCCGCAAACTGGTCGGCCTCCATCAGATAGGGGTTGAAGCCCCATGCCATGGCACTCGCCGTGGTGGTCTCGCCGTCCACGGGGAACTTGGCGACCATGGCCGAGCTGGGGGTGAGCTGCGTCTTGCCGCCAAAGGGCATGAGCACGGTCGCGGCGCCGATGGTGGAGTCGAAGCGCTCGGAAAGGCCCTTGTTGGAAGCGACGTTGAGGTCGGTGACGAGCGAGGTCATGCGCTCGGCGAGCGTGGTGCCGGCCCAGCTGGGCTGCCACACGCTACGGGCGCACACGTGGGCGACCTGGTGCTTGGGTGCGCCGTTGGAGTTGAGGAACTCGCGGGACAGGTCGACGATAGCGACGCCGTTCCAGGCCATGCGCATGCGCGGCTCAGCGGTAACCTCGGCGATAACGGTCGCCTCCAGGTTCTCCTCGGCGGCGTAGCCCATGAACTCCTCGACGTCACCGTCGGCGACGGCGCAAGCCATGCGCTCCTGGGACTCGGAGATAGCGAGCTCGGTGCCGTCTAGGCCGTCGTACTTCTTGGTCACGGTGTCCAGGTCGACATACAGGCCGTCGGCAAGCTCGCCTACGGCGACCGAGACGCCGCCGGCGCCAAAGTCGTTGCAGCGCTTGATCAGACGGCAGGCATCGCCGCGGCGGAACAGACGCTGCAGCTTGCGCTCGACCGGAGCGTTGCCCTTCTGGACCTCGGCGCCCGAGGTTTCGATGGACTCGGTGTTCTGAGTCTTGGAGGAGCCGGTGGCGCCGCCGATGCCGTCACGGCCGGTGCGGCCGCCCAGCAGGATGATCTTGTCGGTGGGGGCGGGGCACTCGCGGCGCACGTGGTTTGCCGGGGTAGCGCCCACGACGGCGCCGACCTCCATGCGCTTGGCCACGTAGCCGGGGTGATAGAGCTCGTTGACCTGACCGGTGGCAAGGCCGATCTGGTTGCCGTAGCTGGAGTAGCCAGCGGCGGCAGTAGTCACGAGCTTGCGCTGCGGCAGCTTGCCCTCGAGCGTCTCGGAAACCGGGACGGTGGGGTCGCCGGCGCCGGTGACGCGCATGGCCTGGTACACATAGCTGCGGCCCGAGAGCGGGTCACGGATAGCGCCGCCCACGCAGGTGGCGGCACCGCCGAAGGGCTCGATCTCGGTCGGGTGGTTGTGGGTCTCGTTCTTAAACAGGAACAGCCAGTCCTGGTCCTCGCCGTCGACATCGACCTTCACCTTGACGGTGCAGGCGTTGATCTCCTCGGACTCGTCGACATCGGTCATGACGCCGGTCTTCTTAAGGTACTTGGCGCCGATGGTGCCCATGTCCATGAGGCAGACGGGCTTGGCGTCGCGGCCGAGTTCGTGGCGCATCTCCATGTAGCGGTCGAAGGCTTGCTGCACCACGGCGTCGTCGATCGTCACGTCGTCCAGGACGGTGCCGAAGGTGGTGTGGCGGCAGTGGTCGGACCAGTAGGTGTCGATCACGCGGATCTCGGTGATGGTGGGGTCGCGGTCCTCATCGCGGAAGTACTGCTGGCAGAAGGCGATGTCTGCCTCGTCCATGGCAAGGCCGCGATCGGCGATAAAGGCGGTAAGGCCGGCCTCGTCGAGCTCGCGGAAGCCGTCGAGCACCTCGACGGGCTGGGGCTCGGGGGTCTCCATGTACAGCGTCTCGGGCAGGTCGAGCGAGGCGATGCGTGCCTCGACGGGGTTCACCACGTAGTGCTTGATGGCATCGATGGCGGCCTCGTCCAGAGCGCCCGAGATCATATAGACCTTGGCGGAGCGCACGGCGGGGCGCTCGCCCTGGCTGATGAGCTGCACGCACTCGCTGGCGGAGTCGGCGCGCTGGTCAAACTGGCCAGGCAGGAATTCGACGGCAAAGACGGCGCCATCGCTTGCGGGGAGTTCGTCGTAGGTCACATCGACCTGGGGCTCGCTAAAGACGGTCGGCACGCAGGAGCGGAAAAGCTCCTCGTCGATGCCCTCGACGTCGTAGCGGTTGATGATCCTCAGGGCCTCGATGCCCTTGATGCCGAGAATTTCGGTCAGCTCGCCCTTGAGCTGCTGAGCCTCGACGTCGAACCCGGGTTTCTTCTCCACGTAGATACGAGAGACCATTGGTTCCTGCCTTCCTGATCGGTTGGGCGTACGGTACGGTATGCGGCAGCGGTCGGTTTGCGGGGCCTGCCCTGCGGTCGCCTTGAGCCACATGTTTGTAAACCTCACTATGATACGACAGCTCGCGGCGCGTTGAGGACGGCGAGGATGCTACAGTGAAGCGCAAACAAGAGAAAGGCATCACATGGCATTCGTTTCGCTCGCCATCATCGCACTCGTGGCCTTTGCGAGTCCTTTTATCGCCTCGGCGATTCCCGGAAAACCCGTTCCTCGGACGGGCATTTTGCTCGTGCTCGGCGCGGCGCG
>CANNPG010000091.1:0-5565 GCA_947507375.1 uncultured Collinsella sp.
GCCTGCTGAATACTCCGTTTTTTTTTTTTTTTTTTGCACCCCACCCCAACATGTCATCGGAAAACAGCGATTCTCGGCGTCCCAAAGAAGCCATATCCGTCACCTCGCGCACGCGACCGTCCTCAATCCGGTACGCACACGTCACGTATTCGAGCATTGGGCGCGGCTGATGCGTCGCCACAACAACCGTGCAGCCCAGCTCGCGATTCACACGAAACAGCGCGTGCAGAAAATTCTTCTCCGCAACCGGATCAAGCTGAGACGTGGGCTCGTCGAGCAGCAGCACGCGCGGGCGCAATGCCAGCACAGCCGCCAGCGACAGCAGCTGTTTGCGTCCGCCCGAAAGCGTATCGGTGTCGCGGTGGAGCCAATCTTCCAGCCCAAAGAAATAGCTGGTCTCAGCTACGCGACGACGCATCTCATCACGCGCTAGCCCCAAGTTTTCCAGGCCAAACGCCATCTCGTGCCACACGGTTTCGCACACGATCTGGTTCTCGGGATCCTGAAACACATAACCCACGCGCTCTGCCGATGCCCGCACGTCCATGTCGGCAACGTTCTCGCCCAGCACGCGCGCATCGCCAGTGCGCTCGCCCGCTGGAGCGATCTCGGGCTTGAGCAGCGACAGCAGCGTCGACTTGCCCGAACCGGTACCGCCAACAAGCAGTGCAAACGCACCTTGGGAAACACGCCAATCAAGCCCCTCGAGCACCGGTGCCTTGACCCCGGGATAGGCAAAACTAAGGCCTCGCACCTCAATCGCTGGCGCGGCCGAGCCATATGCCACACCCGCCGCCGAGCTCCTATCAAACCGAGCCATCAGCCAAACCTCTTCTCATCAATCGCGTGCAACGCGCAAGGCAACACCATCCAGGCGGCGTACACGACATAGCCTGGCCACGGCGCCGGCACCGAGAGCTGCGGATAAAACGAATACTGCGTCGTCGCGGTCCACGCCACCGCCACCGCGGCAGCGCCAAACAGTACGAGCCCGGCCAGCGCGGCAACGTCACTGCGCCCCAGCCGATACCGCGCATACGTCGTACGACGCATCGCGGCACCCCACCCGCGCGAGCGCATCGCGTCCGCGCGCTCCAGCGAATCTTCCATGCCCCAGCCCATCAACACGCTCGACGCCCGCAGGCGCGATCGCACGGGATCGGTGGGCGCGCGGCCCGGCACATCAATTGCATCCTGCACCGCCAGCACCGTACGACCGCGGCGTAAAAACTGCGGGATAAGCCTCATGCACATCGAGATCATGAGCGCAATCACCGGTGCGGCATTGCCCAGCAGCGCGAGCACCTTGTCGTATTCGAGCATCGACGCCGCGGCCTCAAACCACAGCACGCTCGCCACAAACAGCCCGCCCATGCACAGGCCGTATACCATGCTTTCCAGATACACCGCGCGCATGCCAATACGGAACAGCTCCGTCGAGCCCGAGGCGCTAAACAGCGGATTGACCAGCGCGATAATCAAAATCACCGGCAGCTGCCAGCGGAGTGCGCCCAGCGTGCGGGCAGCCCCGCGCGTCGCAAATCCATACGCCAGCCCGACCGCAAGTGACAGCGCAATCAGCACCGGCTGCATCGAGAACATGGTGAGCCCCAGCGTCAGCACCATGTAGAGGGCCGGCACAGCCGGATGCGACATCGAGAATGCCGCGACGGGCTCGCCGCCAAACTCCTCTTGTATGTTGTCCACGGGCACCCCCGTCCCCTCGCTCAAACGACAGCTCCGCAGCACCGCCAACGCCGCACGCAAGCAGCGCAAACGCCACGCCGGCGGCACCGACATCGGCCGCCATGAGCCAATCGCTACGCGCTCAACATATGCCTGCGGTATCATATTGCGCCGTGTATCGTTTCCAAACACACGTCTCTATAACGTAACAGGAGATCACATGGACGCAACCGCAATTATCCTCGCTGCCGGCGAGGGCACCCGCATGAAGTCGAACCACTGCAAGGTTTCGCACAAGATCCTGGGCAAGCCCATGGTCCAGTGGATCGTCGACGCCACCATCAAGGCCGGCTGCAGCCGCGTCGTGGTCGTCATCGGCAGCCACGCCGACGAGATGCGCGCCCTCATCGACGGCGCCTATGCCAACAGCGCCACCAAGGTCGAGTGCGTCGAGCAGACCGAGCGCCTGGGCACCGGCCACGCCGTGAAGGTCGCGCTCGAGGCCTGCGGCATCGCGCAAGGCCCGGTCGTCGTGCTCAACGGCGACCTGCCGCTCATCACCGCCGACACCGTCGCCAAGTTCGCACAGACCGTCGCTACCGGCGAGCTCGCCTGCACCGTCATGACCATGACCCCGCCCGACCCCTTCGGCTACGGCCGCATCAAGCTGGGCGCCGACGGCCAGATCGAGCGCATCATCGAGCAGAAGGACTGCACGCCCGAGCAGGCCGCCACGCTGCTGGAGTGCAACGCCGGCTGCTACGCCTTTGACGGCGCGCAGCTCGCCGCCCACATTAACGAGATCGGCAACGACAACGCGCAGTCCGAGTACTACCTGCCCGACATGCTCGAAATCCTCAAGGGTCACGGCCAGGCGGTCTCCATCTTCCACTGCGATGACTACCGCGACGGCCTGGGCGTCAACAGCCGCATTCAGCTCGCGCAGCTCACCGCTATCGCGCGCGACCGCATCAACGAGCACTGGATGGCCGAGGGCGTCACGTTCATCGATCCCACGCAGGCCTGGATCGGCCCCGATGCCACCATCGGCCGAGACACCATCGTGTGGCCGCAGACGCATCTGATCGGTCACGTCACCGTGGGCGAAGAGTGCCAGCTCGGCCCCAACAGTCGCCTCACCGACACCACCGTCGGCAGCGGCTGCACCATCGATGAGACCATCGCCATCGAGGCCGTCATCGAGAACGGCGTCGACTGCGGCCCGCGCGCCTACCTGCGCCCGGGCACCCACATGCTCGACGGCTCCAAGGCCGGCACGCACGTGGAGATCAAGAAGTCCACGATCGGCGAGGGCTCCAAGGTGCCGCACCTGTCCTACATCGGCGACACCACCATGGGCTCCGGCGTCAACGTGGGCGCGGGCTCCATCACCTGCAACTACGACGGCGTGCACAAGCACAAGACCGTCATCGGCAAGGACGCCTTCATCGGTTCCGACACCATGATGGTCGCGCCCGCCCAGATCGGCGACGGCGCGCTCGTGGCCGCCGGCTCCGTCATCACCGAGCCGGTCCCGGCCGACGCACTTGGCCTGGGCCGCGCCCGTCAGGTAAACATTGAGGGCTGGGCCGCCGATTATCGCCGCCGTCTGCACGAGGACGACGAGGTATAACGTTTTACCAAGCATCTAAGGAGCTGTTCCCATGGGGGCGGCTCCTTTTTCTATCGTGACCTGCGCAACCGGATGAGTGGTCGGTTCGTGTCCGTTGACGGTAAAGACGTTATCAAGACTCGATAAACCCCGCCGCGCGGTTACAATGCAACAAGGCATCTATATGGCATTCGATGTATAAAGGAGAAGGGTAATGCCGATTAATGATCCCGAGAAGTCGGAGAATATGCGCAAGTCCATCCGCGTGTATTCCGGTTCCTCCAACCGTCCCCTCGCTCAGAAGATTGCTGAGTACCTTGGGGTCGAGCTTTCGGGCCTTACGCTAAAGCAGTTCGCCAATGGTGAGATTTACGCCCGCTACGACGAGACCGTCCGCGGCGCCGACGTCTTCCTGATTCAGTCCGTGGCCGGCGGCAACGTCAACGACATGCTCATGGAGCTGCTCATCGCCACCGACGCTGCCAAGCGCGCATCCGCCCGCTCCATCACTGCCGTTATCACCCACTACGGCTATGCCCGCCAGGACCGCAAGGCCGGCCCGCGCGAGCCCATCACCGCCCGCCTCGTCGCCAACCTGCTCGAGCGCGCCGGCGTCAACCGCATCATCACCCTCGACCTGCACCAGGGCCAGATTCAGGGCTTCTTCGATATCCCGGTTAACCACCTGTCCGCGCTGCCGCTGTTTGGCCAGTACTACAACGACATGCACTTCGACACCGACAACCTGGTTGTCGTCTCCCCCGATGTGGGCCGCGCCAAGGCCGCCAAGAAGCTGTCCGACATGCTCGGCTGCGACCTGGCCATCGCCCACAAGGGCCGTCCGCGCCACAACGCCGCCGAGGTCATGGGCATCATCGGTGACATCAAGGGCAAGACCTGCATCATCAACGACGACATGATCGACACCGCTGGCACCCTGTGCGCCAACGTCAAGGAGCTCAAGGCTATGGGCGCTGGCGACATCTACGTCTGCGCCACCCACGGCATCTTCTCCGGTCCGGCCATCGAGCGTCTGAACGACGCCCCGATCGTCGAGTGCCTCGTCACCGACGCCATTCCCGTCGAGGTCGGCGGCAAGATCAAGACCATCTCGGTCGCCGAGGAGTTCGCTCAGGCCATCTCCGCCGTTTACCACGAGGAGCCCGTCTCCACGCTCGTCGGCGGCGACTTCGCACTGTAATCGCATCGTCCTTGTAACCCGGCGCATCGCCGTCGGAACAGAAGAAACCCCCGCGCTCCCCCTTGCTTCGCAAAGGTCGCGCGGGGGTTTCTTCTGTTCCGACGGCTCGCCCTGCCGCGGCCGCGCTTTTGTCTGGTGAGATTTCGCTGAAACGAAGTCTCGCCTTCGGCGGGCGTGGTAGCCTTTGTCGTTGATTAAACTTTTTATGTAACGGAAGGACAAATTATGGCAGCTGCACAGCCGCTTAAGATTCGCATGGTTGCCGGACTTGGCAACCCTGGCGATGAGTATGCCGAAACCCGCCACAACGCTGGCTTCAAGGCGATCGACGAGTTGGCCCGTCAGGCCGGCGTCACGTACTGGAAAAACCAGGCCGGCGCCGAGGTCGCGCTCATCAATATCAACGATGCTGAGGAAGAGGGTGGCAAGCGCCAGATTGTGCTGGTCAAGCCGCAGTCGTATATGAATACCTCGGGTGGCCCCATCTCCAAGCTCTGCCGCGAGTACAAAATCAAGGCCGAGGAACTGCTCGTGATTCACGACGAGCTCGACATTCCCGCCGGCGACGTACGTGTTAAGGTGGGCGGTGGCCACGCCGGCCACAACGGCCTGCGCTCCATCATCGACAAGATGGGCAGCCGCGACTTTAGTCGCATTCGCACCGGCATCGGCAACCCTCCCGGCAAGATGGCCGTGGCAGACTACGTGCTCAAGCAGCTGCGCGCCCGCGAGGCCGAGGACTTCCAGGACACCTGCGCTCGCGCCGCCGACGCCGCCGGCCTGGCAATCGTCCACGGCGTGATCTATGCCCGCGACCACGTCAACGGTGCCGCCTCCGCCAACGGCAAGCACTAAAACCTACTATTTAGGGACAGGTTTATTTTGGCAGGTTTTATCTGCGAAAACGCCGCAGTCGGCACATCGCAATAGACACGCTGCCACCATACATGCATAGCGCCCCAAAGGGGGCCGGCCTCATCACAACCCGAGGCCAGCCCCTTTGCCGTTTTGCCTGATAAAACCGACCAAAATAAGCCTGTCCCTATTTGGTAGGCCAAAGTGGACA
>CANNPG010000092.1:0-5529 GCA_947507375.1 uncultured Collinsella sp.
ATAATTCCTTAATATTTAATTCCCCTCAGCCCCTATCACCGTAAACGAATCGCAGCCGAGCGCCGTCGACGGCACGTATACAATGGTGCGCGTCCTTTTATGCCAACACCGGGAGTAGACATGCTGCTCGCTATCGATATGGGAAATACGCAGACGGCCATGGGCCTGTTTGACGGAGACGAGCTGGTGCAGTCGTGGCGCATGCCCACCGACCGCTCTTATACCGCCGACGAGATCCATGTGCGCCTGATGGGTTTCTTTAAGATGTACGGCCTTTCGCTCGACGCGGTCGACGCGATCGCCTTTGCGGGCGTGGTGCCGCAGCTCTCGCGCGAATGGCACGCCGTGGCCGACCGCATTGCCGCAGACGCCATCGTCATCGGACCGCAGACGGCCGCGGTGACCAAGCTGCGCGCGGCGCGTCCCCAGGCCGTAGGTGCCGACCGCGTCGCTAACGCCGTTGCGGCCGAAACTTTCTACGGCGCGCCGGCAATCGTGGTGGACTTTGGCACCGCGACCAATATCGACGTCATCGATGAGGACGGTTATTACATTGGTGGAGCGATTGCGCCGGGCATCCGCATTTCGATGGACGCGCTCGCCGCCCGAGCCGCCAAGCTCGCCAGCGTTCCGCTCGAGGCGCCCGAGCACGCCATCGGCCGCGATACCGAGGAGTGCATCAAGGTCGGCGCCGTAACGGGCGCCGCCGCAATGGCTGAGGGCCTAGTCGCGCGCATGAAGCGCGAGCTGGGCCGCGAGGACGCCACCGTTATCGCCACGGGCGGTCTCGCCAGCATCGTCGCCGATTCGACCGACGCCTTCGACGTGGTCGACGGACAGCTCACCATCAAGGGTATCTGCGAAATCTACCGCCGCATGCAGGAGCTGGGATAGAGCAGGGGCTTAAGTCAAGCACGCCCGATGCCACAGTCCCCGCAAATGCTCGCCAAGCCTATTCCCCAGATAGGCGAAACCCTCCCCGGCACAGGCCGAGGAGGGTCTTGTTGTCATCGTTGTCTTTGAGCGCTGGCGCCTCGCGCTACAGTCCGCGAATTCGTACAGCCTCGGGCGGAAACTCTTGCTCGCCGGCATCGGTCTTGATGGTCGCACGACCCCAGATGTCCAGGCCCGCAAACACACCGACCGCAAGCGGCAAGCCGTTGGGCGACACCGCCGCAACTTGGCGGCCCAGCAGCGGCACCATGTCGAAGTACTCGCCCAGCACGGGAGCCAGCGGACCGGCAGCGCCCTGCGGCGTGTTGGCAACAACCGCCCAGGTGTCCACACGGGTCAGCACGGCGGCAGCCAACTCCTCGACCAGCGCTTCGTCGGCCGCATCCACACCGAGCTCGCTCAACGCCGAAAGCTCAATATCCACCGTCACGGCACCGAACATGCCCGCGGCACCGGCACCGCCGTTCACGGTAACGCGCGCGAACGACGTCTCAAATGCGGGCGCGCCGCACACAATGTCGCTCGGCCACTGGATACCCACCTTACCGGCAAGGCCCAACCCCGGCGTCGATGCCGTGCCCACGAGCGCGTCCATCATGCCCATCGCGGCCACAAACGGCAGGCCGTGGAAGGCATGCATGTTCACATCGGGGCGCACAACCAGCGAAAACGTCAGCGAAGCATCGCCCGCGCTCCACGCGCACCAGCCCGCGGACACGCCCTCGCGGCCCGCGTCGCGCGCCGCGTCGAGCTCGGTGCCGGCGACAACAGCATTCATCTCGATCATCTACATACGCCCCAATTCGCCCACGATATGGCCCACGCGGTCCTCGGGCTCCTTGACCTCGACACCGTTGTAGCGGAAGAACCGCGCCGGGTCGTGCATCAGGTCCTCGAGCGGCACCAGCACAAAGTCGCGCTCGCCAATGAGAGGATGCGGCAGGCGCAGCTTTTTGCCGCCGTGGGTCTCGCCATCCATCCACAGCAGGTCCAGGTCGATGGTGCGCGGACCGTTGGCCTTGGCCTTCTTGGAGCGGTCGCGCCCCAGCTCGGCCTCGATCTTCATGAGCTCATCGAGCAGCACCAGCGGCGCCAGCTCGGTCTTGATCTCGATGACGGCGTTGGCAAACGCGTCCTGGCGCGTCTCGTAGGCCGGCTCGCTCTCGTAAATCTTGGAGGAGTTGGACACGCAGGTGAGTGGAATCTCGGCGATCATCTCGCGTGCGGCGCGGATGTTGTCGCAGCGATGCCCCAGGTTGGAGCCCACGGCCACAAACGCGCGGCGCGGCTGTGGCTTGGCAACCGCCCAGTAGCCGTTCAGGAACTGCGCAAAACCCGCGGCGTCGTGCACGCGCACGATGTTGGCACCGGCCTGGATGGCGCCCAGGCACACGCCAAACGTAGCGGCATCGCGCTCGGCGGCCTCGGTCACGCCCGAGACGGCGCCCACAAAGCGCTTGCGCGACACGGCACACATGAGCGGATAGCCCAGTGACGCCATCTTGGCAGTCTCGCGCTGGATGACGATGTCCTCGTTAGCCGACTTACCAAAGCCCGGGCCAGGATCGATGCAGATGCGGTCGCGCGACACGCCGGCATGGATGAGCGTGCGGGCCTGGTCGGACAGAAAGCCCATGACGCGGCGCATGATGGGCGCAGAATCGGGCAGGGTAAAGCGGCGGAGCTGCGAGGTGGGCACATAGGCCTCCTCGCGGCGGGCGCTGCGGCGCATCATGGCGGCCAGGCGGTCATTGGACTCCGATGCGGCCTCGGTGGCTGCGGACGCGGCCTCGGGCGCGGGCGCGACGGTCTCGGCGGCAGCTGCCTGCTCGGCGGCCGGCGTCTCCTGCCCCAGCTCGGTTACAGGCTCGGACGTGGGCTCCGGTTCGCCAAACGGCAACGAGGGCTGCACCACGCCGCCCGGAAGCTTGGCCTCCGGCTTAGGCTCGCCCAGCAACTTGCCACGACGGCGACGGGCCGGCTTCTCGGCCTCGCGCGCGGCCTCGGCAGCCGCTTCGCGTGCCTTCTCGGCAACAAACGCCGCAGCCGAGGTATCGAGCTGCACCGTCGCGTGCGTGCGGGCGGGTGCGGCGACCTCGCCGGCATGCATCACGATGATGCCGCAGGTGCTCGTCTTAACAAACTCGACCATCTTGGGATCGGTGAAGCCGGTCACGTCGTTGACGATCGAGGCGCCGCAGCGCACGGCCGCCTTGGCAACCGCCACATGACGCGTGTCGATCGAGACGATGGCGCCCTCCTTGGCCAGCGCGCGCACCACGGGCAGCACGCGGCGAGCCTCCTCGTCGGGGTTGACCGGGGTAAAGCCGGGGCGCGTGGACTCGCCGCCCACGTCGATGATGTCGGCGCCGGCGTCGAGCATCGCCAGGCCGTACTCGATGGCGGCATCCGGATCGAAGTGCTCCCCGCCATCGCTAAACGAATCGGGCGTCACGTTGAGGACGCCCATGATGCGCGGACGGTCAAAGCTGAGCTCGTACTTTCCGCACCGCCATGTCTTGCTGTCGTTCGCCATGAACATCCTCCTAAAATGCCCACGCCGCCGAGTCTGGGGAGCTGGCGGCGGGGTCGCTTTGCACTCAGTCTTTCTATTGTATCCGCGCGCGCGGGCTAGAACGCAAACGCGGCCGCGATGTCGCAAGAAATCAGCAGGTCGGCATTTGCATCCTGATCGGTGGGAGCAAGGTTGCATATGGCCAGCGTATCGCCGGTAAAGTATCGCGTAAGGCCTGCCGCCGGATACACCACGAGCGAGGTCCCGCCCACAATGAGGGCATCGGCGGCGGCGATGGCGGCAACGGCACCGGTCAACACATGCTCGTCGAGCGGCTCTTCGTAGAGCACTACATCGGGCTTGATGCGGCCGCCGCACGCGGGGCACGCAGGCACGCCCGCGGCATCCTCGTGCTCGCGCGAGCAAATCCACTCGGCGCTATAGACCGCGCCGCACGACTGGCAAATGTTGCGATGGACCGATCCGTGCAGCTCGAACACGCGCTGTGAGCCGGCCATCTGATGCAGGCCGTCGATGTTTTGCGTCACCACGGCGTCGAGCTTGCCGGCGCGCTCCAGCTCGGCCAGCTTGGTGTGGCAGCGGTTGGGCTTAGCGTTAAGCGCGATCATCTTGGTGCGGTAAAAGTCGAAGAACTCGGCCGGATGCGCCTCGTAAAAGCTATGCGACAGCATGGTCTCGGGCGGATAGGCAAACTGCTGGTGATACAGGCCGTCCACGCTGCGAAAATCGGGAATGCCGCTTGCCGTGGAAACACCAGCGCCGCCAAAGAACACCACGCGCTCGTGGGTATTGAACAGCTCCGCCAGCGCGGCGGAGGCCTGCCTGGGATCTGTTATCGCTTGCGTCATGTTTGTCCTCCGTCCATGTTGGTCGGGGCGGCCGCGATTGCGCCGTCGCCCACGGAGCCCACCCCGCCCCCGTTGCGCTAATCTTAAGCCTGCCAACCCCGTCGAAAGGACACCATGCCTCAGACTTACACTTTCGCCTCGTGGAACGTCAACGGCCTGCGCGCCGTGCTAAAAAAGGACCCGAGCTTTATCCAGATCGCGCAAGAACTCGACGTCGATATCCTGGCGCTGCAAGAGACCAAGCTGCAAGAAGGCCAGGTCGATATTGACCTGCCCGGCTATCACCAAACCTGGAGCTACGCCGAGCGTAAAGGCTATTCGGGCACCGCGGTCTTTAGCCGCCAGGAACCGCTACGCGTGCTGCACGCCGCTGCGCTGCTGTCCTACGCCGGCGAAGGCGAGGCTGCCGAGCTCGTTGCCCAAGCCGCGACCGAGGGCCGCGTCTGCGCGCTCGAGTTCGACAAGTTTTGGTTTGTTGACGTCTATACGCCCAACGCCCAAAATGAACTCGCCCGCATCGACGTGCGCATGGCCTGGGACGATGCTTACCGCGGCTTTTTGAGCGCGCTGGAGCGCGAGACCGGCAAGCCCGTCGTAACCTGCGGCGACTTTAACGTGGCACACGAGGAGATCGACCTTAAGAACCCTAAGTCCAACCGCGGCAACGCAGGCTTTTCGGACGAGGAGCGCGGCAAGTTTACCGAGCTACTCAACGCCGGCTTTACCGATACCTGGCGCACGGCAAACCCCGACGTCGAGGGCGTCTACAGCTGGTGGAGCTATCGCTTTAATGCCCGCAAGAACAACGCAGGCTGGCGCATCGACTACTTCCTGGTAAGCGACGCAATCGCCGACAACGTACGCGACACCGGCATCCGCGGCGACATCTTCGGCAGCGACCACTGCCCCGTCACCCTCGCGCTGGAGCTCTAAACACAAACGATCCCTCGGGGACGGAGGAAAACGGACCATTTTGACCTCACGAAAGCGTCCGCGCGACCCGGCCACCACGAAACCGGCCTATCTACTACGTTTAAGGGACAACCTTCAACCACAGCAAATTACGAAAAAAGAAAACCGCAGGTAGAAAGCCTGCGGTTTTTCATAAAATACGGTTATGGTCAGGGATATCGGCTCAAACGTAGTAGATAGGCCCGTTTTGTGGCATACGACCCATTCAAACCCAATCTC
>CANNPG010000093.1:0-5499 GCA_947507375.1 uncultured Collinsella sp.
TGCCTTTATTGACCACATGGTTGCCAAGGGCGAGATCGACTACTCGCATATTGGCCTGGCGTATTCGGTGGGTCTTTCCGAGGAGTTGCGCGACGACATGGAAATCTATGCGCGCGACCTGGGCTTTAAGGACATTACCTGGACTCAGGTTGGTGGCGTCATCTCGAGCCACTGCGGCCCGACCGCCTTCGGTGCGGTGCTCACGCTTAAGGCGTAAAGGCCGCAGGTGAGCGTTCTTCAGCCTGACATCTCGACGTAGACCCCAGCCATGGTGATGGGGGATAGATTAAAACGTGCCATTCTAGCCCGAGACGTTTAAACGCAAGCGCATGGGCTAGAATGGCTCTGGCATTTTAATTGGTTGCATCCAAGGAGAGGCAAGGTAGCGGGAATGGCTGAGATGACGCTTGAGGGTGTGGACGCTCGTCCTGAGGATTCCGCATTTGCCCTAGGCCGCGTGCATTCAATCGAGACGATGGGAACGGTCGACGGACCCGGCATTCGCTTTGTGGTGTTTGTCCAGGGCTGTCCCATGCGCTGCGCGTATTGTCACAATCCCGATACCTGGTCGGTTAACGGCGGCACCATGGTGACCGTCGAACACCTGATGGATGAGTTCCAGAGTAACCACGAGTTCTATCGCAGCGGCGGAATTACGGTTTCGGGCGGCGAGCCGCTCCTACAGCCTGAGTTTTTGGCCGACCTGTTCCGCGCCATGCACAATAACCCCGATGGCCGCGTGCATACCTGCCTTGACAGCTGCGGATATGCGTTTGATCCCAATCACCCCGAGAAGTTCGATGCCGTTCTCAACGAGACCGACATGGTGCTGCTCGATATTAAGCATGCCGACCCGGTCGAGCATAAAAAGCTGACTGGTTGCGATCCCGCACGCATCTTGGCGTTTGGCGATGAGCTTGCACGTCGCAAGATCAAGGTTGTTATCCGTCACGTGGTGGTGCCGGGCATTACCGACACGGTGGAGGAGTGCGAGAAGCTCGGTCGCCTCATCGCTCCATGGCACAACGTGGTGGGCCTGGAAATGCTGCCATATCACACGATGGGTGTCGTCAAGTACGAGCAACTGGGCATTCCCTATAAGCTCGAGGGCGTGCCCCAGATGGATACCGCGCGCATGCCCGAGCTGCGCAATGCCGTTATGACCGGCATGAAAAAGCGCCGTGCGGAGCTCAGGTCGGCCATCGGCTAACAAGCCATTTTTGCCCCTTTATGATATCCGAGCTGTACTGGCCTAACGGCTTGGTGCAGACACGGTTGAGTCAAAATGCTGGTACCATACCGTGGATAAGCAGTTTTCACAGGTTTGGGGGATGGTATGCCTACCATCGCAATCATCGGTGCGCTCGAAAAAGAGGTTGCGCAGATTAAGGAAGAGCTGAGTGGCGCGCATGAGTCGCAGGAGGCGGGCTTGACCGTTGTGAACGGTGGGCTTTCGGGTCTGACAGTAGTCGCCACGACGGCGGGCATGGGGACCGTGAACGCCGCTGCCGCAACGCAGCATCTCATCAGCAAATACGCCCCGCAGGCCGTAGTGTTTTCGGGCATTGCGGGTGGCCTTAACCCTAAACTGCATATTAACGACGTGGTTATAGGCAAGTGCCTGCGCTATCTGGATACCGATACGGCACTCATCGCCGAGTCCGCGCCGGGGCTCGAGGAGTTTGTCTCGACGCCGGTGTTGGCTGATGTCGCCGCCGCCGTGCTTGCCGAGCGTGGATTTGTGGATGTCTCGGCGGATGAGACTTCTGCGGAGAAGGACCCCAAGCAGTTCCTGTGTGGCACTATCGCCACGGGTGACCGCTTTGTTACTGGTGATGCCATGCGTAACGCTGCGATTGAGGCCACGCATGCCGATTGCGTCGAGATGGAGGGCGCGGCAATTGCGCACATCGCGGCCAAGAATGGTGTCGATTGCCTGGTGCTGCGCGCTATCAGCGATAATTGCGACGAGGCATATGACGCGTTTTGCGAGCGCGAGTTCGATCTGGACGAGTACGCTCGCACCGCGAGCGGCATCACGCTCGATATCGTCCGCCGCATTGCCGCTGCGCAATAGCGCGTCTATTTGTAAGAACCTACGACCAAGGAGTGTCCATGGCCGATTCCATTAACTACCAGCTTGCCAAGTTCGTCGCCAGCTATGGCAAGGTTTCGCAGATTCCCGAGTCCACCTGCCCCGAGGTGAGCTTTGTCGGCCGCTCCAACGTGGGCAAGTCGTCGATTATGAACAAGCTATTTGGCCGCAAGAACCTAGTCAAGGTTTCCAGTACGCCGGGCAAGACGAGCAACATCAACTTCTTTGAGGCCGATGACGTGCATTTCGTGGACCTGCCGGGTTACGGTTTCGCCCGTCGCTCCAAGGCCGAGCGCGACCGCTGGGCCGAGCTTATCGGCGACTTTTTCGACTCCGAGCGCAGCTTTAACTTGGTGGTCTCGCTGGTGGACATTCGTCACGACCCCAGCAAGCTCGACCACGACATGATCGACTACCTACAGGGCAACGAGTTCAACTTTATCGTTTGCCTCACCAAGGCCGACAAGCTCAGCCGCACCCAGCAGGCCCGCCAGGCGGCCGCTATCAAAAAGCAGCTCAACGTCCCGGCCGAGAACGTAATCATCACGAGCTCCCAGACCGGCACCGGCATCGATGAACTCAAAAAGCGCATCGCCGAGGCTTGCCTCTAGTAAGTGCCCCTATCAATAAAATGCAGAACATCAGCCCGGCGACTTTCCAGAGCGTAGGTCCCTGTAGCCGCCGCCGGCGAAGTTAACATAGGGGAGGCCAGGGGCTTTGCCCCCAAATCTTTCCGCAGGACGGCAGGACCCCCGCCGCACGAAGTGCACAGCGGGGGTCCTGCCATGTCCGAGGACGATTTGGGGGCAAAGCCCCTGGCCTCCCCGGCGAGTATACGGGACGGCGACTACAGGTATTCGATCTGGGCGCCTTCCGTGTCGCACGTCAGAATATACGTATCACACTTGGGGAACTGCTCACGCAGCTTGACCTGCAGGAACTTCGCCACGATGGTGTCGTCAGTCACGGCCATGAGGGTCGAGCCGGAGCCACTGATCCAGATGGTCTTGGCGCCTCCGTTAAGGCAGGTGTCGCGCACGGCGTTGTAGTCGGGGATGAGGCGGCGGCGATAGGGCTCCTGGATGCGGTCGTCATTGGCGGCGGCAATCAGGTCAAGGTCGCCGGTCTCCAGACCGCGCGTCATGCCGGCGATGCGGCCCATTTGCCATACGGCGGTGGAGAGTGGAATCTCCTGTGGCACAACCTTGCGGGCCTCGCTCGTATGCACCTCGTAGGGCGGAATCACGGTAATAAAACGCAAGCGATCGCTCACCTCGTAGCGCAGGCACTGGGGGAGCGAATCAGTCGGCGTAAAGGAGCAGACGGCGCCGCCCAGGATGGCGGGGGCGACGTTATCGGGATGGCCCTCGACCTCGGTGGCGATGCGGACGAGTTCGGCGCGGTCGACGGTGTGGCCTGTCAGCGCGGCGGCAGCCATGATGCCGGCGACGACGCAGGTGGAGCTGGAACCCAGGCCGCGGGCGACGGGGACGTCGGTCTGGATGTCGATGGCAACGGGGAAGGCCGGCTCGCCCCATGCGGCCAGCGCATCGACAAAGCTCACATAGACCAGGTTATTCTCGTTTTGGAACTCCTTGGGGCAGCCCGTGATGGTGAGCTTGTCGGCGTGCTCGAAGGTGAAGTGCGAGTAGAGGCTGACGGCCATGCCGAGGGTGTCGTAGCCGATGCCTAGGTTGGCGCTGGTTGCTGGGACGGTGATTTTGATCATGTGGGTCCTCCTGGGCGGGTCTGGCCGTTTAGTTCGCTGCTCGGGCAGTCCTGGCTCGCTCGGAAAGCACATTAAGTGCTTTCCGGCTCGTGCGGAACTCGCGACGAACTAAACGGCCAGACCCGCTCGCATGCTCGTCATTATCCCGAAAGCTAAATAAAAAGAAGGTGCGCCGGCTTTCGCCGGCGCCTTATAAGGGGTTTTAGTTGGTAGTCATCTTTTTTGCTGCAGACTCGACGTAGTTGGCCATGTCGGCTACGTCGCAGACGTCTTCGAAGCGGACAGGCTTGGACTCAAGCTCGGCGAGTTGGACCGGGGCGACCGTGTTGGTGGCCTGCTCGAGTACACGCATAGCCTCAAAATCATCCTCGGGAACGTCGAGGCCCAGAGCGTCGCAGCAGGCGCGCGGGAACTTGTAGGGGCTGGCGGTCGAAAGCAGCACGCGAGCCTTGGCGCCCTCGGCGGGAGCGACCTTTTCAAAGACGTGATAGCCGCAAGCGGTGTGCGGGTCGATCACGTAGCCGTTGGCGTCCCAGCAACTCTTGATGGCAGCGCGGACCTCGTCCTCGCTGGCCCAGCCGCAGCCAAAGACGCTCTGAATCTTGGCCAGCAGCTCGGCGGGTACCTCGTAGCGACCGGTCTGTGCCAACTGCTCCATAAGGCCGGCAACGAGTTCGCAGTCGCCATCGGACAGGAAGTACAGCATGCGCTCCAGGTTAGAGCTGATGAGGATGTCCATCGACGGCGAGATGGTCGTGAAGAACGGGCGGTTACGGTCGTAGACGCCGGTGGTCAGGAAGTCGGCAAGCACGTTGTTCTTGTCGCTCGCGACGATGAGCTTGGCGACGGGCAGGCCCATGCGCTTGGCGTAGTAGCCGGCCAAGATATCGCCAAAGTTGCCGGTCGGTACGCAGAACTCCACAGCGTCGCCGGCCTCGATGGCGCCGGCGCGCAGCAGCTGCGCATAGGCGGCAAAGTAGTAGACGACCTGTGGTACCAGGCGGCCGACGTTGATGGAGTTGGCACTCGAAAGCACCGTGCCGGCGGCCTCAAGACGCTCGGCAAGCTCCTTATCGGCAAAGATGCGCTTGACAGCACTCTGGGCGTCGTCGAAGTTGCCGCGGATGCCGCAGACGGCGACGTTGTCTCCCTCCTGCGTGGACATCTGCAGGTTTTGGACGCGGCTGACCTTGCCCTCGGGATAAAAGACGGTGATGCCCGTGCCCGGAGCGTCGGCAAAACCGGCGAGTGCTGCCTTGCCCGTGTCGCCCGATGTGGCGGTGACGATCATGATGCGCTCGGCGCCGCCGTCCTTGGCGGAAGTGCGGGCCATCAGACGGGGGAGCATCTGCAGAGCGACGTCCTTAAAAGCGCTCGTGGGGCCGCCAAAGAGCTCCATCACATAGGTTTGCGGGGCGTCGGCACCCGGTGCGGCGTCGAGTTTGACGAGCGGCGTGACCTCTTCGCTCGCAAACGTGCCGCGGTATGCCTCGTCGACACACGCCGAAATTTCTTCGGCCGTGTAATCATTCAGTAACATTCCCAACACATCTTGAGCGATTTCAAAGTACGATTTATCTGCAAGCGAGCTGATATCGACCTGCTGGGTGCCGAGCTCGTCCGAGACAAACAAACCCCCGTCGGGAGCGATGCCGGTGCGGATTGCCACCTTACT
>CANNPG010000094.1:0-5489 GCA_947507375.1 uncultured Collinsella sp.
TTAGGGCGGTTCGAGTGGGGACCGGATTGGCGGTCGTTGAGCCCGGGCGTGACATTGTTGTCATGTCCGGGCTTTTGTGTTTAGCGCCTTTGTGTTTGGAGACAATGAAATTAGCAAGAACGTAAAGCTAGGAGGCGCTATGTGTACGAGTATTCGATTTACCGATAATTCTGGCCACATGTATCTGGGCCGCAATCTCGACTGGAGCTTTGACTACGGCCAACAGGTTCGCGTGATGCCGCGCGGGTTTCACATTCCGTATTCGTTTATCGACGACGCGACAGCGGCGCACGCGGTGATCGGTATGTGCATCGATTACAAGAACTACCCTATGTTCTTCGATTGCGGCAACGATGCGGGTCTCGCCGTGGCGGGTCTCAATTTCCCGGGTTATGCCGAGTATGCCGAGGACCCTGTCGACGGCAAGACCAATATCGCGGCCTATGAGTTCCCCCTGTGGGTGGCAGCGACGTTCTCGACGGTCGATGAGGTCGAGGCCGCGCTGCGCGACACGGTGATTGTCGCCAAATCTGCCGGAGAGGGGCTGGGCGTGTCGCTGCTCCATTGGATTATCGGCGACAGCCAGCGCAGCATCGTGGTCGAGATGATGGCTGACGGCCTGCATGTATACGACGATCTGGTCGACACCCTTGCCAACCAGCCGACCTTCCCGTGGCACATGGAAAACCTGCGCACCTATATCACCGCCACAAGCGATTTTCCGCAGACGGCGACATGGCGTGGCGCCGAGCTCAAGCCCTATGGAGCCGGTGCCGGCATGCGCGGCATTCCGGGTGATTGCTATTCGCCGAGCCGTTTTGTAAAGGCGGCGTACCTCAATGCCAATTACCCGCAAAAGGAGAGCGAGACCGAAAACGTCGTTCGCATGTTCCGCTCGCTCGAGGGCGTGGTGATGATCGAGGGAGCGTCCAGGATGGGCGATGGCAAGGTCGAGAAGACTATCTACACCGGATGCTTTAGCGCGCGCACGGGCAATTATTACTACGCGATGTATGGGGATCCGTCGATTCGCTACGTGAGCCTGATGGATGCCGAGGGCGCGAGCCCCGATAGGCTCGTGGTTCCCGAGCCGCGTCGTTCGTAGTCGCTAGCTTTACTGCAATACAAGACGGCCCTGTACCTCTCGCGAGGTGCAGGGCCGCTGTCGTTGATTTATGGCGCCGCTAGAAGTTGGCGTCGTTGAGTTGTTCACTCTCGAGGCCGTCGAGCTGTTGCTGTTCGGGCGTATCGGCGACGCTCTCGAGCAACTCGGTGGGATCGACGTTCATGTCCTTACCGGCTTTGTTGCCGTTGACCAAGTCGTCCGAGAAGATGTCGACTTCCATTTCCTCGGCCTCTTCGATCTGAACCTCGAGCGGCACCTGGGTGCGCACGAGCTTAACGGCCGGGCGCATGCGGGCAAACAGCGGCACGTACTCGATGATAATGGCCGAGTTCTCAAGACCGTACCAGCGTGCCGGGCTTCCGCAGGCGCGGCGGACGGCGTACTTGATGGCCATCACGCGGTGGTCATTGCGGTTGATGTCCGTTTCGGGGGCAAGCATCTTGCGCAGCATACAAAAGCGGAAGTCACCCACGTTGCCGCGTGTCTCGTAGATGGAGTAGGTGTGATGTTGCGGCGGCAGTTCGCCCGATGCCATCAAGTCGCCGACGATCTGACGCAGATAGGCGTTGACGCGCTGGTTGACCTTAAAGCCCAGGTCCAGGCGCACGCGGAACAAAAAGTCCGTGCCGAAGGTCTCGACGGAATACTCGTGCGTATAGGGTTCGTCGGTAACGTGCACGTTGATGAACCAATATGCCTTGGCGCGCTTGGGGTGCTTGTCCAGGATGGAATAGAGCACGTCGCGGTCGAGTGTGAGCGGATCGGGGCTGTTGGTGAGGAACACCAGATTGTCGGCGAGCACGGGGTAGGTCTCGTCGTTGCGCAGGCGGTTGAGCTGATCGATGTACTTGGAGACGGGCAGCAGGATCGTTTGCGTGCGCTCGATGGCGGTACCGCGACGCCACACGTACATAAGGCCAAACAGCAGTGCGGCCAGGAAGATCATCACATAGCCGCCGTCAAAGAACATAGTGAGGCACGAGGCAAAGAAGCACAGCTCGATGGCGCCAAAAAGCAGGGCGAAGACGCAGGCGCCCAGTCTGTGCTTGAGAATGCCGGCGATATAGCTCGTCAAAAGCGTCGTGGTCATAAGCATGGTCACGGTAATGGCGAGGCCATAGGCGCTCTCCATGCGCTCGGAGTTTTGGAACAGCAGCACGATGAAGATGCAGCCGACCCACATGATGTTGTTGACGAGCGGAATATAGAGCTGACCCTTGGTGTCGCTGGGGTAGTGGATGCGCAGGTGCGGCATAAGGTTGAGGCGCGTTGCCTCGGATACCAGCGAGAACGAGCCGGTGATGAGCGCCTGCGAGGCAATGATGGCCGCCACGGCCGAAAGCACGATGGCAAAGGGGCGCAGGGGCTCGGGGAGCATCATATAGAACGGGTTGACGATATCCATCGCGAGCATCTGGGGATTGGAATTGTTGGCGAGCAGCCAAGCGCCCTGACCCAGATAGTTGAGGATAAGCGCCGCCTTTACGAACGGCCAGGATGCGTAAATGTTAGCTTTGCCCACGTGACCCATGTCCGAATAGAGCGCCTCGGCGCCAGTCGTCGACAGGAAGACGAAGCCGAGCACCATGATGCCCGAGTGGTTGATGGGCGAGAACAGGAACATGATGCCGCGGATGGGGTTGAGCGCGCGTAGGATGGACAGGTTGCCGAGCATGTTGAACAGGCCGGCGCCCGCCAGGAACAGGAACCATAGCGTCATAAGCGGGCCGAACAGCTTGCCGATTGACGAGGTGCCGGCGCGCTGCATGGCAAACAGACCACAGATAATGATGATGGTGATGATGATCACATTGGTCTGGCCGTCACCCAGCAGCGCATGGCCCCATTCGATGGTGCGCAGACCCTCGATGGCCGTGGTAACCGTGACAGCGGGGGTGAGGATGCCGTCGGCGAGCAGCGCCGCACCGCCGATCATGGCGGGGAGAATCAGCCACGGTGCCACCTTGCGCACCAGGCTAAACAGGGCGAAGATGCCGCCTTCGTTGTGGTTGTCGGCCTTCATGGCGATTACCACGTACTTGACCGTGGTCACGAGTGTCATGGTCCAGATGACGAGCGAAAGCGCGCCCAAGATCATGTCCTCGCTGACGGTACCGATGCCGCCGTTGTTGGCGACGATTGATTTCATGGTGTACATGGGGCTCGTGCCGATGTCACCATAGACGACGCCGAGCGTTACGAGCAGCATGCCGGCGGAGAGGGGGATGGCTCCGTGCCCGCCTTGCCCGTGCTGGTCTTGGAGGTTTGCCTCCAGTTTATTGTGTGCCACGAGGACTCCCTTAGACATCCGGTTATCTGTCTAGGACAAAAAACTTTATGCCGTCTTTATACATACAAGAGCAGTTTGGCACATCGGGTTATTTTAGACAATAATCCTCAGCTGGGGATTATTTATCTACGCAGGTAGCATTTCAAAGCAGGGGCTTTTAAGCACGTACTGTCCGGGCGATGCCAGCCTTGGCGTTTGCGCGTTTGCCGGCGAGTTCGCAAAAAATCGCGCCGCCGATGATAAGCGCGGCGCCCATCAGGCGGACCGGTGTTATGGCTTCGCCCAAAAGGACGGCCGAGAACACGACGGCCGAAAGCGGCTCGAGGTAGCCGACGACCGCGACGGTCTGGACGGGCAGCTTGGCGACGGCACTAAAGTAGAGCAGGCAACCAATGCCGGTGTTGACGACGCCGAGCATGACGACGGCGCGCCAATCAATACTGGTGGCGACGCCGGCGGACAGGAATGAGGGAGCGCCCTGCGTGATGAGCGTGAGGACCAGCGCGGTCACAAAGGCGGCGCTCACCTGGAGCGTGGAGTTCTCGAGGCCTTCGATGTGTGGCGCACCCTTGCTAGCGATGACCATCAGCGCATAGCAAAATGCCGAGGCGATACCGCAGACGATACCCGCAATGGGCATATTGCCGCCTAGACCTTGCGCTGCAATGAGAAAAGCACCACAAGCAACGGCGACAAAGCCGGCGATTTTGCCGCCGGTCAGCTTTTCGCCAAAGATGAGCGGGGAGAGCGCCATGACAATGATGGGGCCGCAGTAGTACAGCAGCGAGGATACGCCGACGCCGATCGTCTGGTAGGCGCGGAACAGAAAAATCCAGCTGGCGCCCAGCGCAGCTCCCGAGAGGAGGAGGGCCGCGGCTTCGCGGGGACGAGATGGCGCCTGCAACTTATGGTGTTGGGTAGTGGCGAGGATGGTTACAAGCGAGAGGGCTCCCAGAAAAGTGCGTAGCAGCACGATATCGGAGCTCGGCAGCGCGATGGCAGCGGCGATGATGCCGTTGGAGCCAAACAATAGCAATGCTGCTAAGTACGTAAACAGTCCGTCGTTCATGCGCTTCCATCCCCTCTATATCCGAGCATGTTCACTATGGGTGAACTGGCTTTAGAAGAAAAGCGAATATAATGCATGGAAAACATGACAAAAACTCATACAAGGGTGGGGACGTGCCGTGGAGACCAATATCCAAAAGATGCAAGTGCTGCTCGAGACGGTGCGTGCCGGCAGCTTTACGCGTGCTGCAGAGCGGCTGAGCTATTCGCAGTCGGGCGTGAGCCGCATGGTGGGCGACCTTGAGGCAGACTGGGGTTTTAAGGTGCTTGATCGCAGCCGCGAGGGCGTGGTGCTTTCTGCCGACGGGCGGCAGGTCATGCCGGCAGTCGAGGCGTTATGCGAAGAGTTTGGCCGCTTGCAGCGACGCGTGGACGAGATGCGAGGGCTCATGCGCGGCAAGATCTGTATCGGTACGTTTTCGAGTGTGGCGACTCATGTACTGCCGCCGGTGATCGCGCGCTTTCGCGCCGATCATCCGGACGTCGATTATGAGTTGCTGATGGGCGATTACTCAGAGATTGAACAATGGGTGGCGGAAGGTCGCTGCGACCTGGGCTTTATTCCGCGCGAGCCACGCGGCGCCGGCATGGCGTCGCGACCGTTGGTGCAAGACGAGCTGATGGCCGTGGTGCCAGCGGACTCCTCGCTTGCCACCGCGGAGGTCGTTTCCCTTGCCGATTTGGCCAACGAGCAGTTTATCCTGCTGGAACGCGGTAGCGACGACGAGATTACGCCGCTGTTTCGCCGCGCGGGCCTGGCGGTGCGCTCTAAGCTGTCGACCTGGGATGACTATGCGATTATGGCTATGGTCGAGGACGGCCTGGGCGTTAGCATTCTTCCCGCGCTCATCTTGCGTCGCTGTCAGTTCGATGTTGCCGTGCGTCCGCTCGAGGGACATCCTCATCGGCAGATCAATGCGATATATCGAACGGCCGATGTTTCGCTTGCCGCCGCCCGTTTCCTCGAATACCTCTAAACGTGTGCGCGTCATTGCCCACTTTGGG
>CANNPG010000095.1:0-5486 GCA_947507375.1 uncultured Collinsella sp.
GATATAAACGCGTGCTTCTTAAGCTTTCCGGCGAAGCACTGATGGGCGACGGCCAATATGGCATCGACCCCAAGGTTACCGACCATCTTGCCAAGCAGGTCAAGGAGCTGCTCGCCGTTGGCCATGAGGTCGGCGTCGTTGTCGGCGGCGGCAATATTTTCCGCGGCATGGCCGGCGCTGCCGGTGGCATGGAGCGTGCTCAGGCCGACTACATGGGCATGCTGGCAACCGTTATGAACGCGCTCGCCCTGCAGGATGCCTTCGAGCATAACGATGTTCCCTGCCGCGTCATGAGCGCTATCCAGATGAACGAGATCTGCGAGCCCTATATTCGCCGTCGCGCCATCAACCACCTTTCCAAGGGCAACGTCGTTATTTTTGCCGCCGGTTCGGGCAATCCGTACTTTACGACCGACACCGCCGCGGCTCTTCGTGCGTGCGAGATCGGCGCCGAGATTCTGATTAAAGCCACCAAGGTTGACGGCATCTACGACAAGGATCCCGTCAAGTGCGCCGACGCCGTCCGTTTTGACAAGATTACCTATCACGAGGTTCTCGTCCGCGGTCTGCAGGTTATGGATTCCACGGCTACGGCACTGTGCCAGGACAACCGTATGCCGATTTTGGTCCTCAACATCGATGGCGAGGACACCGTCAAGCGCGCGCTTTCGGGTGAGCCCGTCGGCACGCTCGTCTATCAGGAGGATTAAGCATGGCAGAGAACATCACCGCCCATATGGACAAGTCGCTCGAGTCCCTCAAGCATAACTTCTCCAAGGTTCGTACCGGCCGCGCCAATGCCAACATTCTGTCCGACATCACCGTCGATTATTACGGTGTTCCCACGCCGGTCACGCAGGTTGCCGCCGTCAAGACCCCCGAGGCCCACATGCTGCTCATCGAGCCGTGGGACAAGGCACTCATCAATGCTATCGTCAAGGCCATCGGCGCTTCCGATCTGGGTATTACCCCCAACTCCGATGGCACCGTCGTTCGTCTTCCGTTCCCGGCTCCCACTGAGGAGCGCCGTCGCGAGCTCGTCAAGGAGTGCCGCGAGTACGCCGAGCAGGCCAAGGTGTCTATCCGTAACATCCGTCGCGACTTCAACAACAAGCTCGAGCGCGATGAGGAGCTCACCGAGGACGATGTCCGTCGCGAGCAGGCCAAGGTCCAGAAGTACACCGATGAGTATGTCGCCAAGGTCGAGGAGCTTCTGAAGGAAAAAGAAGCCGAGGTCATGGAGATCTAAGGTGCAATACGACGAGCATAAACTGGTCGAGTACTTTGCCGACGCCCCTACGGGCGTCGGTTTTTCCGACCTTGACCTCAATAACATTCCGCACCATATCTCGTGCATCATGGACGGCAACGGTCGTTGGGCCACGTCGCGCGGTCTTGCGCGCACCGAGGGCCACAAGGCGGGTATCGTCTCCCTTCGCGAGATTATTACCGCCTGCGTGCGTCTGGGCGTCGACGTGCTTTCGGCCTATGCGTTTTCTACCGAAAACTGGAACCGTCCGCAGCATGAGGTCAACGTCTTGATGCATCTGTTTGCCAAGACGTTCATCGACGAGCTGCCGCTTCTGAAGCGCGAAAACGTGCGTGTTGTCTTTTTGGGTGATATTTCCGCGCTGCCCAAGAAGACCCGCGACGTTTTTGAACGCGGTCTTGCCGAGTGCGCCGATCACACCGGTATGACGCTGGCGCTTGCCGTCAACTACGGCGCGCGTGCCGAGATTACCCGCGCTGTCCGTCAGATCGCACTCGACGTTGCCGCCGGTAAGATCGATCCTGCCGCAATTGATGACGACATGGTGGCTTCCCACCTCTATACCGCCGGTCTTCCCGATCCTGAGCTTGTGATTCGCACCTCTGGTGAGCTGCGCCTTTCGAACTATCTGCTGTGGCAGGTAGCTTATTCCGAGTTCTACGTCACCGATACCTATTGGCCCGACTTTGATCGTTGGGGTCTTGTCGACGCCATTTTGGCCTATCAGGGCCGTGACCGTAGGTTTGGTGGACTGAGCAAGACCGAGGAGGGTTAATCGTGTCCGATCGTCCCAAGGCATCTGCTCCCAAGACGCCTGCGCGTAAAGCTGCCACTGCGGGAGCGCCTGCAGCGAAGAGCGGCAGCGGTTCGTGGCTGGCGGGCTTTATTACCCGTGCCGCCGCCGGTATCGTCTACGCCGTTGTCTTTATCCTGTGCCTGGTTTTGGGTATCGTGCCCACTGCCATCTTTGTTTCCGTCATGAGCGGTCTGTGCTGTTATGAGTTTTTCCGTATGACGAGGCTCGATGGCAAGATGGCTAACGAGCGCATGGGTATCGCTGCCGCCGTACTCTTTCCGCTGTCGGCGTTGGGCGATTCGATGTTGCTGAATGCCCTGCTTTTTGCCCTGATGCTCGCTGTGGGCATTTGGTATGTCTGGTCGCCGCGTACCCGCATCTCTGATGTGGCCGTGACGCTCATGGGTCCCATCTACACTGGCTTTATGCTGTCGGCTATCGTGTTGCTGCGCGATGCCGTGCCCGGTTTTGCCGGCGCCCTGCTTTCAGTGGGCGTTTGCGCGTCCCTTTGGGTCTCCGATTCGTTTGCCTACATTGTGGGCAGCCGTATCGGCAAGCACAAGATGGTTCCCAAGATCTCTCCCAAAAAGAGCTGGGAGGGGTTTGTCGGCGGCATCCTGGGCTCGGTTTTGATTTGGCTCATTCTGTGGGCGACGCACTTCTACAAGCTCAGCCTGCCCTATGCGCTGCTGTGCGGCGTGGTCGTGTCCATTTTGGGCGTTATCGGCGACCTTATCGAGTCGCGCATCAAGCGTGGCGTGGGCGTCAAGGATTCCGGCAACCTTATCCCGGGCCATGGCGGCATGCTCGACCGTAGCGACTCGCTTATCTTTGGCTGCATTACCGCTCAGCTGCTTTTGATGATCGGAGGCGTGCTGTAATGTCATTCCAGACGACGTATGGCCCCGATGGACGCCTCCGTGTTGCCATCCTGGGTTGTACGGGCTCCATCGGCACCCAGGCGCTCGATGTGTGCCGCCAGCATGCCGATCGCCTGCAGGTGACGGCGCTGTCCGTTAACTCCAGTACCTCCGAGCTTGTTGCCGCTGCCCGCGAGTTCTCGGTTTCGGCGGTTGCCGTGGCCGATGTCGCTCATGGCGATGACGCCGTGCTGCAGGAGTTGCCCGAGGGAACGAAGCTCGGCGTTGGCGCGCAGGCGGTTTGCGAGCTCGCGCGTCGCGACGATGTCGACTGCGTACTCGTCGCTATTGTGGGTGCCGCCGGTCTCGAGGCGAGCCATGCGGCCTTGACCTCGAATAAGCGCCTTGCCCTTGCCAACAAGGAGTCCCTCGTCGTCGGTGGCGACTTGCTTATGCCGTTGGCGCAACCGGGCCAGCTTATTCCAGTCGACTCTGAGCACTCCGCCATCTACCAGTGCTATCTGGGGGAGGACCCGCGCGAGGCTCATTGTATTTGGCTCACCTGCTCGGGCGGTCCGTTCTTTGGCCGCACGCGCGACGAGCTCAATCGCGTGACGCGTGCCGATGCCCTCGCACATCCCACGTGGGCCATGGGCGCCAAGATCACCATCGACTCCGCCACCCTCATGAACAAGGGCCTGGAGCGAATTGAGGCCATGCATCTGTTTAACTGCGGCCTCGATTTCATTAACGTGGTCGTGCAGCGTCAGTCTAAGATTCACTCTATGGTCGAGTTCGCCGACGGCTCCGTGATGGCGCATCTCGGTGCTTCCGACATGCGTATTCCCATCCAGTTCGCGTTCTCGTATCCCGAGCGTTGGGATACCCCGGCGCCTCGTATCGATTTTCGCGAGTTGGGACAGCTCACGTTTGATGCTGCCGACATGGATACCTTCCGCTGTCTGGCACTGGCCGAGCGTGCCGGCAAGACGGGTGGCACCATGCCGTGCGTGCTCAATGCCGCCAACGAGGTCGCCGTCGATGCCTTCCTGCACGATGGCTGCAGCTTTACCGATATCGATCGCATTGTGGAATCCTGCATGGATGCCCACGATATGCAGGCGGTCGATTCGTTTGAGCAGCTTCGCGACATCGATGCGTGGGCGCGTGAAAAGGCTGCGCAGGTACTCGCCGCAACCCGTTCCTAACCCATAAGGATTGCTTTTTCGTTTTATGGATACTGTTCTGAGCGTTCTCTCATCGGTCTTTTGGGGCCTGCTGATGCTTTCCGTCCTCGTGTTTTTGCACGAGGGCGGCCACTTTTTGGCGGCGCGTGCCTGCGGCGTCCGTGTGACCGAGTTCTTTTTGGGCCTGCCGTGCCGCTTTGACATCCATTACACGTCGCGTCGCATTGGAACCAAGTTTGGCGTGACCCCGCTGCTGCTGGGTGGCTACGCTGCCATCTGCGGTATGGATCCGACCGATGTCTCCTGCGCCGATCGCGTGCTCGCGGCTATCTACCGTCATGGTCGCGTGACCGTGGCCGACCTTGCTGTCGAGCTCGAGCTTTCCGAGGAGGATGTGCTCGAGGCTTGTGCTCTGTTGCTGGGCTGGGGCTCCATCGCTCCCTGGTATGAGGAAGGGGAGAAACCCTCGCCGAGCTACTATCCCACCAAGTATCAGACGCTGCCGCGAGACGCGGCGGGTTACACCACCTTTGACGGCCGCCGGTTCGATCGAGAGCATGCGACTGCCGAGGGCGATGTGTGGGAGCTGCCGTGCGGCGAAGCCGAGTTCCTTGCGCAAGAGCGTTCGCATACCTATTTGGGCCAGGGTTTTCTCAAGCGCGCCTTTATGCTGCTCGCGGGCATTCTCGTCAATATCCTGACGGGCTTTTTGCTGCTTATGAGTATCTATTCCATTGCGGGTGTCACCGTGCCGATGGATACCAACGTGATCGGTCAGGTTGACGAGGGGTCTATTGCCGCCAAGGCGGGTATCGAGGGCGGCGACGTGATCCTTTCGGTTGACGGAGTATCGTGCTCTTCCTGGATGGACGTTTACGATGCCATCGGCAAGGCTGCCGGTAAGGACGATATCGCCATCGAGTACGAGCGTGACGGCAAGCAGCATTCGACCGCGGTTGCGCTCAAAGAGGACGAGCGCCTAGGTGTGTATGCCTCTACACAGGTGGTCCGTTTAGACCCCATCACGTCGGCTCGCCTGTCGTTCTCCTATGTCGTGCAGACAGCGGAGGGCGTGATGCGCCTGCTCCAGCCGCAGCATACGATGGAGATTCTCGATCAGTCTTCTTCGATCGTGGGTATTAGCGTTATGTCCTCACAGGCTGCTGCTGCCGGCCCTGCCACGTTCCTTTCGTTTGCCGCCCTCATTTCGTTCTCGCTTGGCTTTATGAACCTGCTGCCCATCCCACCACTCGATGGCGGCAAGCTGGTCATTGAGATCATTCAAAAGATTGCTGGCCGCGAGCTTCCGCTCAAGGTCCAGACGATTGTGAGCTATGTGGGCATCGCGCTCTTTGCGCTGCTGTTTGTCTATA